>DASUPR010000206.1:0-13301 GCA_036281015.1 Pyrinomonadaceae bacterium | reverse complement strand
GATGAATGGCGTTGCACCCGGAGCCCGCATCGCATCGGTGCTCAGAAAATCGCTGACGCACTCATTCATCGAAGCGATGATTCTCACAATGAAGAATCCAAGGGTCGATTTCGTTAGCTTGCAATGGGTCGCCATCATGCCGCCACAGGATGGCAACTCAGTGGTGGGCGTGATCTTTCGGCGATTGATTGAGAAATACAACAAGCCCATCTTTTCCGGTGCAAACAACTCGGGACCAGGACTGAGCACACATGGCGAACAGGCCGTCGTTGACAAAGTAATCAGCGTCGGCGGCTACGTTAGTAAACGTACCTGGCAATCAAACTACGGCGTGTCCACAACGGCAAACGATACCCTCGCCAATCTTTCCGCTCGTGGTCCACGTGTGGATGGTGGATTCAAGCCGGATTTGATAGCTCCGGCCGCGACCGTCGCCGCGAACTTCGGAATCGCTGAGTATTTATTGCCGCCTCCGTTTCAGCTGCCACCCGGATACAGTTCCGGCGCGGGCACGTCCTACTCGTGTCCAATGGTTGCGGGAGCAGCAGCGTTGCTGATCAGCGCCGCAAAACAGAGTGGAGTTCCTTACGACGCGGACAAAATCGCGTGGGCCTTGAAGACGAGCGCGCACTACCTGCCGGGTATCGCCGCGCACGAGCAAGGCAACGGATTGGTAAACGTTGCGGCAGCATGGGACGCTCTTAAACGTGCGCCCGCGCACGTGGCGATCTCGAGTTCCGTCAGGATCAACGTGGCTGTCGGCCCTTATCTAAAAACGCCAAACCACGGTCCCGGCATTTTTGAACGCGAAGGTTGGCAAGCAGGCCAGTCTGGTCAACGTACGATAATGTTCACGCGAACTTCCGGCCGTCCCGAGCCCACCGACTATGTCGTGCGTTGGACCGGCAACGACGGAAGTTTTAGCAGTGCAACAAAGCTACGGCTTCCGCTTAACAAGCCGGTGCCCTTTCGCGTCACGATCAATGTGAAGACTTCCGGTCTCCACAGCGCGATCCTCAACCTCGACAACATGACGAGCGGTGCGCGTTCCGTCTATCAGGTTATGAATACCGTGATCGCCGCTGAGCAATTCCGCGCGAGTGAGAATTTCACCGTCACGCGCGAAGGTACGGCCGAGTATCCCGGTTACACGTCGTACTTCTTCAACGTACCAGTGAACGCGTCGGCATTTAAGGTCGACGTCAAGATTCAACAAGGCACAATCAAATTGCGGTTTATGCGTCCCACGGGGAAGGAATTCGATAGCCCTCACGACACGCCGGTTCGCTGGCCGCCTGAATACCACACGAGCGGAAGCTTCGATCGGATCATTGCCGATCCGGAGCCGGGTGTCTGGCAGGTGATCGTCGAGAATGAGAGTCTGCGCGTTCCCGGAGATTCAGAAACGCGGCGGGCCAGGTTTCATATCACCGCGACACTCTACGGAGTCGAGTCTGGGGCAAGGGTCGGTCACCCAACAACGTCTTTGGGCAGTGCGTTCTCAACACGCGCGATTATGGCGAGCGGAAGTGCACCCGTGATCTACGACATCGACGTTCCGCCGGGCGCCGACACATTAAGAGCACGTATCGATGGCCCACTCGCCAAAGCCGCGGACGTCGATCTGTATTTATATCTCTGTGCGAAAGAGTGTGAGCTGAAAGCGTTCAGCGCCCGCCGTGGCGCCCGGGAACGAGTCGCGGTTGCTCAACCAACAAGTGGGAAATGGAAAGTGGTGATCGATCCGGTTTCAATTCCTTCCGGCGCCTTGGCCCTGGACTACACGGATCTTTTCACGCATTCGGCATTCGCTTCTCTCACGCCCCTACCCAGCCGCCGCGCAGTTGAACTTGTCGAACTAATGACACGAGAGCCGGCAACGGTAAGGTATGAATACAACGCCGCCACCAAAACACTTGAGCCGATAAAAGAGCGAGTTACGTTGGCGGAAACGCTTATCAATGGTCCACGCAAACTGCCGAAACATTGAAAAAGCGGATCGTTGAAGGTCTCCAACGATCCGCATGCTTATCTCCTGAACGCGAGGTCCAGGATTCACTTACCTACTCGTCGAATAGGGACACGGGGGAATCCTGCATTGTGAAGGGCAAAACTGGACGATTGTCGATGAGAGTGATGTCTTTTTCACCGAGAATAACGTCCTGTGCGCGGCCTACGACAACCACTTCTGCTGCTTCATATTTGTCGATCATTTGCTGTCTCCTTCTAAGCACCACTGGGTGCATTGTTAAGTTCAAACTCTGCCGTTTCGAATTACCGGCAGAGCATTCTTCATCTACGCCACTGCCAGACGTGACATTCCATCGACAGCGGCGCGGTCTTCGGCCACGGAGCGTCTTTCGAGCGCTCGCAGCCAAAACTCCAGGCAGATTGTTAAAAGAAGTGCGCCGGCATGTGGCTCGAGCCCGTTCCTGGCTCTGTCAATCGCGGCAAACAGCGGCGCTGAATCCATGAAGCCATAGGCGCAAACACGCGCGTCTGTTAAGAAGGAACGCATCGTCGACACTTCACGCGCTATGGCTCGTGCCAAACCTTCAGACGGATCTCCTTTTGTTTTTCGGCGCGCGATCTTTTCCGGCAATACGTCGCGCAACGCTCTGCGCATCAGTGATCGGTTCTCACCTGGTCTAAGAAACTGTTCGAACGGGATTGCTTGTAGAAACTCTACGAGCGGCCGGTGCATGAAAGGATATGAAGTGTCCAAACACGTCAATTCGTTGCGATAACACGGCGAGACGTTCCTGCTCGCCGACACAAAGCTGATGGACCGATCGATGTCGCTGGGCAGCCGGAAGCCAAACGGATCAACTGTAGGAAGCCAGTGTTCGTGTAGTTTGTTACGCGCTACGAAATCAGCATTGAACCAGGATGGCACTCTGTTCACGGAGGCTGGGCGGCACCATGGTTGTAGACGGCGCGGCAACACGGGCACGATCGCCTTCTGCCAAAGCAAAGAGACGTAAGGCTTGTCCAGGGTTTGACTCCACAAGCGTAACCCGCGATGCAAAGCGATAGGCCTTCTCGTGAGCAGTAGATCGGCAAGTAAAGGATAAGGATCGTAACTGGCTCCGAGGACCTGATCTCCGCCCAGACCCGTTAAGAGAACTCGCGCGCCGCTCTCCTCCATCAACCGACACAACGCCGCGTGATAACTGAAGGAACACAACAGCGGATTCGGCGATACGTGGTCGAGATCCTCGTCCGGTGGCGGCAGCAAGCTGGAATCTTCGTCCCTGACGTGTATCCCGGTCTGGCCCAAGCGGTCTTCGACGCAGCGAATAAACTGGCTCTCGTCTGAGGTCGGCGACTCTTCGTACACGTACGAGACGGTGTCGAATCGCGTGGTGTGGGTTTGACCGTTCTTGATGCTTTCGGCGGCAACGCAGGCGACGGTTGAACTATCGAGGCCGCCGCTGAGTTCGATCATTACCGGCAGATCGGTCCGGAGTGGCGCCTGCACTGCCTTGCGCAGGTGATTACGAAAGGCTTCCTCGTATTCTGCGTCCGTGCGGAAACGGATTTCCCTTCCCGGCTCAAGCCGCCAGTACCGCTCTTCGATCAAGCGCCCCGAATCTGTGGCGATGAGCACGTGCGCGGGTGTCAGTGCGTGAATCTGTTTGTAAGGCGTGAGACCCACGCGTGGACCACGCGCCATACAGCCCGCGACATACTCCTCGTCGATGTCTCGAGAAATGCCGAAAAGATCGACAAGTGGCGCGAGTTGTGACGAGACGATCAAACGATCGTCATTTCGATGGTAGTAAAGCGGACGCGCACCGATGTGATCGCGGCAGAGGAGAAGTTGCCGTTCACGCGGATCGTAAAGCACGAAGGCGTATTCGCCGATGACATGAAAAGGAAACTTCGTGCCCCAGCGGCTATGCGCCGCCATCAGGTAATCAGCGTCCGTGGAACGACCGTCGAGCCCGTCGTGAATCGCAGCGAAGAGTTCGTCGCGGTTATCGATGCGAACATCGGCAGCGAGAATACGCCCGTCGTGTGTGACGAGCGGTTGCTTTTCCAGACGCGCTTCTCGGTTTGTGTTGAAGGCCTGGTAGCAGAAGCCCACGCAGTCGCTGGTGACGATACGCCCGCCGTCCGGTCCCCACTTACGCAAGGCGTGCCACAGCGCAGTCAGATCCTCCAGATCGTCTTCCGCGAAAGGCCGTTGGTGGAAATTGAAGATAGCGCCAATCGCGCTCATGAAGTCCCTTCCTCAGATCCTTTTCAACTCTCGATACCTCGTCTTGACTTGCTTGAAGTCGTTCACGACTGTGCCTGCAACTTCCACCCACGCATGCGCTTTCGGCGGAAACTCCTGCGCCGCCAGAACCATCTCGGCCGGCACGCCCTTGCGGCGTAACAAACACGTCACTACGGCGGAGTGTTGCAGACACATCGCCTTCTTCGGGTAATACACTTGCGCGCGATTGACCGCCGCGCAGACGCGCCGGCAGAGTTCCGTATCCAGCGTATGCGGCTGGAAAGTGGGCCAACTTTCCACTTTCTTGATCAGTGCTGCAAAGCCGCGGAAACGCAGAAGCAGGTCAAAAGCGAACAGACCACAGAATGCAGTTAACGTTTCCCACTTGCGTGGACGAATCTTCGCTGTCTCCGAAACCGGCTTCGCGGGGAACGCAAACGGCAAGCTGTCTGTCGTTTCTGTTGACGTGACATCGGCAAGAGTTTTCGACGTGGTTCCGCAAACACCTTCCGCGATCCGATAAGTCTCGCGTCCACTCGGATCAATCAGTACCAGCCCCGCCTCACCAAGCGCGGCGAGAAAACGCGCGGTGTCCGTGCGGAGTTGCTCGCGCGATGTCTCATATCGTTCCTCACCATCGCGATTGATGTTCTCAAACTGCCGGCGCAACTCGTCCACGATCTCATCGAGACTGAGACCGTTCGGACTCTGTTCGAGAACTGTCCACGTAAGCGCTCCAACGCCGTTGAGCTTGAAGATGCGATCGCTCGTAGTCGAAAGGACCACGCTGCCATCGCGATGCTTCTTCGCGACGATCGAAAACGGAGACGCAGGCGCAGTGGTGCCAAATGCAGTTGGTACTGACATAGTTATGCTCATCTTGTCTTGCGGGAGGAAGAACGATGTGGGGCGTTCTATAGTGTGGGCGATTTAAAGCGCGCACATGTTACATCAACATCTCCGGGCTGAAAATTCATCCAATTCCCGATGGCAGACTCCGCTTCTACCCTGACCCAAATATCCCCTGTGGCACTTAGTTTGCGCTAAGTCCTCCCGGCAACATTGAGGTGATTTGGAACAGAACAGAAACCAAAGGCAGGAGTGTGTGATGACGCTCGACCAGCAAGTTGACGATAAAGGAACCGATCAGGAACAAGCGAGACGTATGCTTACGGCGCTTCGCGATCGCGGGTTCGATGGTGATAATGAACAGGTCGCGGTGGCCCTCGGAAGGCCCGCCGATCAGGTCCAGGGTTGGATCGACGGCACCGAAATCATCGACGACGACGTGGTAATGAAAGCCAAAGGGATCGCGATGCATCGCGGTATCGGGCTTGGATAACCAACGGGAGGGTTCACAAACTGACACGCGCCAAACAACAACAGACGCCGTGGTGGTTTGAAGGTGACACTGAAATCTGTTCGTCGTGTCACCAGTCGTACGCATATCAAACGGGCTCGTACTGTCTCGATTGTGACGCTAACGTCTGTTCAGTATGCGTACAGGAAACCGTAACGATCGAGCTGCTCTGTCACCCCTGTGAGACCGCGCGCTCGACGGAAAAGGAGCAACAACGCTGATGGCGGCCCGCGCAATCTGGAAGGGCCAATTGAAGGTTGGCGCTACGAAGATTCCCGTCAAACTCTATTCGGCGGTCGAGGACAGGACCGTCCGCTTCCACGTCCTCGACGACAAGAACAAAGCGCGCGTGAAGCAACACATGGTCGATCCCGATTCGGGCGAAGAAGTGCCGTCCGAAGAGATCCAAAAGGGTTACGAAGTCGAGCCGGGAAAATTCGTGATACTCACCGAAGAGGATCTCGAAAAACTGGCGCCACCGCCGTCGCGCGATATCGAGATCGTGGAGTTCGTGCCGCAGGCTAAGATCAGCGAGCAGTGGTACGACCGGCCTTACTACCTTGGACCAGACGACGGCGACAAGGATTATTTCGCGCTCGTCGAAGCGCTCAACAACAAGAAGAGTGAAGGCATCGCGCAGTGGGTGATGCGCGGCAAGTATTACGCCGGCGGTCTGCGCCCGGTGGACGATTACCTGTTTCTTTTCACGTTGCGCGATGCGAACGAAGTCATTCTCGCGGACCAACTGACCAAGCCCGCGGGCGCCGCGCCGACGCAGAAAGAGTTGAACATGGCGACGCAGCTCGTCGACATGCTCAAGGGTGAGTTCAATCCGAAGGATTACAAAGACGAGTATCGCAAACGCGTGATGGAGTTCATCGAGCAAAAGGCCAGGGGCCGCGCTCCGCGTCTGCGCGCGGTGAAGACCAAACGCCAGACTGCGGATCTCGGCAACGTGCTCGAGAAGAGTATCGCGGCACTGAAGAAGAAGGAGAAACGCGCTGCCTAGTACGAGACGAAAACCACAGCCGGTCGAAGAAGAGAACGCCGGAGGCAGACCGTTCTGGTCGGGAACGTTGACGTTCGGCCTCGTGAGCGTGCCGGTGAACCTGTTTCCGGCGGCGCGCGCGAATCGCGCGTCGCTGCGCATGCTTGGACCAGACGGCCAGCCGCTCGCGCGAAAGTACTACGCGGAGAAGACCGGCAAGGATCTCGACGCGGATGAGGTGGTGCGCGGCTACGAGGTCGACAAGAACAAATACATCACCGTCACCGACGAAGAGTTGGAACGCCTGCAACCGGAGAAGACACGCGACATCAACCTGACGCAGTTCGTTCCGGCCGATTCAATTCCGCCGCTCTATTTCGAACGCGGTTATTTCCTGACACCCGCGGCCGGATCACAGAAGGCTTACAAGCTCCTGGCCGAGACGATGGACAAGAACGATCTCGCCGGCATCGCGACGTTTGTCATGCGCGGCAAGGAATACCTCGTCGCGATCTTCTCGGAAAAAGGAATCCTGCGCGCGGAGACGATGCGCTTTCCGGACGAGATTCGCTCGCCGCAAGACGTCGGGCTGCCGAAGAAGAAAGACGTGCCCGCGGCGACGGTGCGCAAGTTTGAAAAGCTCATCACAACGAAGTCGAAGAAACAGTTCACACCTACGAAACTGGCCGACAAGCAGACTGACGATCTGTTGAAGCTCGTGAAGAAGAAAGAGAAACAACGCGGCAGCGTCGTGCGCGTTGAAGCCGAAGCGGAAACGGATCAGAAAGTCGTCGACCTGGTGCAGATTTTGAAGAAGAGCCTTGGCGCTAAAAAATAGTTTCAGCGCGACTCGATATTCACGGCGATACTGCGCCACCGGCCCTGCTTGAATCGCACCACACTCAACAAACAACGCGTCGCATGACCCGCGAGGATCGCGATCCAGATGTCGATCGGATCGAGTGTGCTCGTCTGTTGAATCACAAAACAGATGCCGAGCGGAATGACGATCTGCGAGACGATCGAGATGTAGAGCGGACTGCGCGTGTCGCCGGTTCCCTGCAAACCTCCGGTGTACGTCAGCGCCACTGCGATGAACAGACCCGAGAGACTCAGCACGCGCAATAACTGCACGCCAATCTCAACCACGTCGGGTTCGTTCATACCGAAGATGGCAAGAAGCTGGCGCGGGAAAACCAGGAAGAAGAGGCCGACAAACATCGCGCCCGCAAAACCAAAACGCGCCGCAGTGTGAACCGCCGCATTCGCACGATCCGGATTACCAGCGCCGAGGTTCTGACCGGCAACAGCGGCAGCCGCGCCCATCAATCCCACGGATGTCCAAGTGACTAGCGAAAAGAGCTCAGTGTAGGCAACCGCAAACGCCGCCTGCGCCGCAGCGCTCTGTGCGAGCGAACCGATGAACGCAAGCATGAACACGCCGCCGACGTTCATCGCGATTCCCTGAATCCCCGTTGGCAAACCAAAACGAAAGATCGCTTTGATGATTCCCCAATCCGGCTTGAACCCGCTGCGCGGAAACGACACGACCCAATCACCGCTCCACATCTTGCCGAGTGCGAAAAGCGCAATCGCGCCCGACGCGATGCACGTGCCCATCGCCGCGCCCATCGTTCCAAACGCCGGAATCGGACCAAGCCCGCGAATCAGCACTATGTTGAAAACAATATTGAGCACCGTCATCGTGATCCCGAGCATCATCGGCGTGCGCGCGTCGCCGGCCGAACGCAGCGCGGTGCTGAGCATGAAGAAGATCATCATGCCCAGACTAAAAACAAACATGATGCGAATAAACGGCAACGCCTCGGCTTTCACATCGGGCGCCGCGTTGACGAAGTTGAGCAAACTCGGCGAAACGAAGTAACCGATCGGCGCCATCACGCCGAGTGCGATGAAGATTGCGGTGAGAAAAGCCTGATAAACCGTGCGATTAACTTTCTCTTCGTCGCCGGCGCCGGCGAACCGCGCCACCAGCACGCTCATGCCCGTAAACAGCGACGAGATGAAAACGATCACGACGATAAAGATCTGCCAGCTCACGCCGATCGCGGCGTTCGCTTTGTAACCGACGAGATGCCCGACGAGCGCATGGTCCACCATGCCCTGCAAACCGCCGATCACGTTCGTCAGCATCGTCGGCCACGCGATCTTCCAAACCGCGGGCCGCAGCGGCCCTTCGACGATCGAACGATCGAAGCGGGGCTTATTTGAGACGTTTTTCAAGCTTGCGTACCTTCGTCAACAAACGCGCACTGCCAATCTTCTCTGCCACGGCCGCAAATTCCGGAGTCGCGCCGCGCCAGCGTAATTCATCCACGTCTTCGAAAAGCGGCGCGTCCGTTCTCAAAGTCGCCAGGTCTTTGAATAGTAGTGCCAGTGGACGATTCGCTTCGCTGAGCGCGTTCGGCGGAAACTCTTCCAGTGGTCCATAACGATTGATCAACTGCGCCGCCGTTTTTGGCCCACAACCGGAGATGCCTGGATAGCCGTCCGCCGAGTCGCCCACGAGCGCGAGATAGTCGGCAATGAACTGCGGATCGACGCCAAACTTCGCCCGCACTCCTTCCGCGTTGCGGATCGTGCCGCTGCGTCGATCGACCTGCACGACGCGATCGTCAACCACGCATTGCGACAGGTCCTTGTCGGGAGTCCAGATACAAACTTTCTCCACTTCTTCATCCTGCGCCGCGAGATAAGCAGCCGAAGCAAGCGCGTCGTCAGCTTCGAGATCGACCATGGGCCAAACCGTCACGCCCATCGCCAACAACGATTCCTCGAGCGGCACAAACTGCGCCAGCAGCGCCCGCTCCATCCCGGCGCTCGTCTTGTAACCCGGCCAGAGTTTGTTGCGAAACGATTCGATGACGTGGTCGGTCGCGACGCCGATGTGGGTCGCGCCCTCATCAATCATCTGCGCGACCGTCGAAAGCACACCGGACACGGCGCCGAATGGAGGATCAGTTTTTTTGAAACGACGGATTCCGTAAAAGTGTCGAAACAGCTCGTAGGTACCATCGAGCAGGTGAACAATCATTCAAGGCAGCTTAAAAAATTTTCCCGCAACTGTCGAATTCACCGTCGCCCGTTCGATTAACCAGTGAAAGTCGAAACTATTTGAGGAGAATGCAAAATGCGAGTAATGGTCATTGTAAAAGCGAACGAAGATTCTGAAGCCGGCGTCATGCCGAACGAACAAATTCTGACGGACATGGGCAAATACAACGAAGAGTTGGTGAAAGCCGGCATCATGCTCGAAGGCGAAGGGCTGCACCCGTCGTCGAAGGGCAAACGCGTGAAGTTTTCCGGCAGCAACCGCATCGTGACCGATGGTCCATTCGCGGAAACGCGCGAACTGATCGCCGGTTATTGGCTGTGGCAGGTAAAGTCGATTGACGAAGCGGTCGAGTGGCTGAAGCGGGCGCCGTTTGACGGCGGCACGGAGCTCGAGATTCGGCCGGTGTTTGAAATGGAAGACTTCGGCGAGGAATTCACTCCCGAACTGCGCGAGCAGGAAGAGCGAATCCGCGCCGAAGCCGACAAGCTGAAGAACAAGTAAAGGCTGTGGTTAAAAACCAAAACGCACCTGAACTTGTATGCGTCGATTACCAGCGGCAGAGCTGCCACTTGGCCCAAAACCAAAGCCGCCTGACACTGATGTCGACTCACCAAACCGGGGCGAACTCAAGTTGCCGATCGGGTTGGACAAGTTAGTCGTGTTGAGAAGGTTTTGAATGTTCACGGACAAGGTCAATGTGTACCGCTTTTCTTGTGCTGGTCCATTCGCAGGTTTGGCTGCTCCCGCTGCGGGAGCAGCTCCGGCCGGCGTCGCCGCTGCTGCTGTTGCACCGGGCATGTTGCCAAACATGAACGCGCGGCTTATTCCCAGGTTCACTGAGAAGAAACTCGGACCCAATCCGTAGTTGCGCGGGATCAGCGGCTGACCGGGATCGGGATTCAAATCGAAATCACCAAACTTTGTTCGTTTCACATCGGCAGGATCGGTTTGCGCCGTGGCGAACGCGGGACGCTCGGTAAACAATCCATCGCCATTGGTGTCCTGACCCGTGGTGATATTGAACGGCCGCCCGCTTGAATACACGATGAAGGGATTCAAGTTGATTTTGAGTTTGGGAAGTATGATCGTGCCGCCGACGAAGAAGTTTGCACTCGGAATAAAACTCACGCGCGAATACTCATCGCTCGCGTCATAACTGTCGGCCGGAAAACAGTTGTTGATTCCGCCAAAGATACAATCCGTGTCGGTCTTTCCTTTGCCCGTGCCGAAATTTGCAAACAGCGAAAAGCCCTTGCTCATTTGCCGGCGCACACCGCCGAAGAAACGATAGTCGTTAAACTTCGCGCTCGACTCGTAATAGTAAATGTCGCCGACGTTGCCGGACGGACGCACGCTGGCGTTCGGGTTCGCCGGATCGTACGTGCCGGGCAGAGGCGCATTGATGTTACGCACACGCAGCAGGTGCTTGCCGCGATAGTTGAACGCGACGAGGAACATTGTGAACTTCGACGGCAACTGCCGCTCGAAATTGATCGCCGTCATTACGTACGTCGGCGCCTGAAAATCCGGCGCGATGCGGCGCACGATCTGTGGCGCGGCAAAAGCGCTTAATGAATCGACTGTCGGCACGTTCGTCACGCCGTTCAGTGAAAACACCGCTTCATCCAACGTTTCCGGATCGAATACGCGGAAGTCGAGTTGGTTCGTGCCGTTGAACCTGTTCGCGAGCAGTGTCGCGCGTTCGCCGAAGCGATCGTAGAAGACGCCGATGCCACCGCGAATCACCATCTTCGGCGAACCCGAAGGCGGCGAGTTTGGATTACCGCCGACGTTCGTTCCGCCCGGCGCCCACGCAAAAAACAGACGCGGCGCAAAGTTGTAGTTGCTGCTGATGTTTGTCTGTCGCTCGTAACGAAAACCCGCCGTCAACGTCAGATTCGGTCGCACACGCCATTCGTCCTGCACAAACGCGCCGAGATCGATCTGTCTCACTGACGCTTCCGGATTACCACCCGCAATTGAAAACTGCGTCGCGCCGCCGCCGAGCAGACGCATGTCGGGATTGCCCTGGAACAGCAATGTGCGGCGATAGCGCTCGAGACTCGTGATCGGAATCAACACCGGATCGCCGTTCGGACCGAGAACAATTTGATTGTTCGCGTCGAGTTGCGGCGCTTCGCCGCCGGAGAACGTAAACGTGCCGCCAAAGTTTTGCGGCGAGAAATCGCTGATGTGTACACCGCGAAAGCGCGCGCCGAAACGAAGAATGTGACGGCCCTTGGTCCATGTCGAGTAGTTCTGCAACTCCCACCGATCTTCGTCGTTGTGCGCGAGGCCGATCTGCGATCCGCCCGCGATGAAAGCTTCCTGCACGACGATTGTCGGAATGGCGTTGTTGCCGTCCTGTTGCCCACGGTTTCGCTGGTACTGAAAGCGCGTTTCGTTCATCAGCGTGGGGCTGATAATCGCGGTCTCAGTCACCTGAAATGTCTGGAATGTATTTGAACGGCTGAACGCGCGCTCGGGCAGCGAAAAGTCTGAGGCGCCGACGTTGTCTGCACGCGTGCGCGTGTAGGAGTAACGCATAACCAGCGTGTTCCCCTGGTTCAGTTGGTAATCGAAGCGCGGACTGAACGAGAAGAAACGCTGCGGCGTTAACAGCGCCACGTTGAAAGGCCCCGGGACGAGATTGGAGTTCAAGATGGTCGCGTTAATAATCGAGTTGTCGTCAATCTCACGTTTTTGAAAATCGATAAAGAATGATGACTTGCCTTTCTTAATTGGGCCGCTGAGACTGCCGCCGAAATAGCGCACCTGAAACGGCGCGCGGTTCGGCGCGAAAGGGTTCCGCGAGTTCAAGCTCTCGTCGTTGAAATTGAAGAACGTGCTGCCGCGCAGTTTGTCGGCGCCGGGTTTGGTGAAGATCTCGATGTTTCCAAAACCGATGCCGCTGTTTTCGGCGTTGAACGGATTCTGATTAACGCGCACTTCGCGAATCGATTCTTTCGGCGGCATACGGCCGCCGGTGAAGCCGTCGATAAAAATCTGCCCGCCGCTTGGACCAGCAGAAGGTCCGGCCATCGCAGACACTGCGGCGGAGAGTGCGTCAGGATCGTCAGGAAGCACGTCGAGATCCTGGCCGCGCAACACGACCGCATCGGCGTTGTTTGCGGGATCGGTGTTGAGCGTTTGTTCTTCGGTGACTGTGATCACCTGCTTTTCGAGTGTCACGACGAGGCGCACGTCGTGAGTCGTGCGAGGTCCGGCGTTGATAGCAAGCTCAGTTGTTTCGTATGGAGTGAAACCCGCCGAGACAACACGCAACGTGTACGCACCGGGCGCGACGCCATTGAACGTGTAAACACCATCATTATTCGTGGTCGCGTTCTTTTGCGATCGGTCAGCGGCGACGAGCGTCACTGTCGCGCCGACAACGAGCCCGCCGAGCTCATCGGTAACCTGTCCACGCAACGAACCCATGCGCTGCTGCGCGAAGCTCACAGAAGCAAACACGCTCAGCAGACATACCACGACGAAAAGACTCTTCAACTGTCTTCGCAACATACTCTCCCTACGACTTTCTGTTCTGTGTAATCTGTGGCTGGCCTTTACGGCCCCCCTAAGCTCATCGCGCCCAACGATACTGCGGCCGGACGACCGCCTTGACTGTTCTGTAACAACGGACCAACAC
>DASUPR010000205.1:0-4851 GCA_036281015.1 Pyrinomonadaceae bacterium | reverse complement strand
GCCTCACGCTCGGCGCGGTAACGGAATGCGCGGCGCCAAACGGATGAAAGATCCGTCCCAAGGTCGTTCATCGGCGTGTTCACATCACAGCGCGTCTCTTTGAACAACGCTTCAGCGATCCCGCGATCCCGATCAACAGAGGCTGCGAGCCACTTCGTCGGCAACCATGCGCCTTCCGAGTACGACGCCGCTTGATATTGAAACGCCTCGAGCAACGGCCGCACATTGTCGCGTCCCTGCAACTCGTTGAACCACGCCGGCGCGGGCAGCGGCATTTTCCAGGCGACCGCATTGATCATCCGCACCATAGTCAGCACGGCTGTCTGCGCCATCATCTGCGGATGGTCCTCGAGCGAGCGGGCCAGCTTCCACACGGCGTGCAAATCATCCCACGCCGCGAGATCGTTGCCGCGAGCTTTCGTCAACGCGCTCGCCACGAGCGCCCGCGCCCCCTTCATCTGCACCGCGCGCATTTCGCCCACAGTAGTGTCGTCAAACTCTTTTCGACTCTCCCAGACGATCGGCTCGCGCAGCAACAGTTCGCGGATCGCCGAGACTTCGGGAAGCGCCGGCGGATCGCCGATGGTGAGCTCGCCGCGCGCGATCTCGCGATCCACGAAATCATCGACGGCTTCGTTCTTAGGCAACGCTCTGGCAAGCGCCGTGAGATTCACAGACGCATCATTGGCCTTCAGCGACGGCCAGCGATCCGCAACGGTCTCGAGCGAACCCATCTCATCCGGCCACGGCCGAGCAGCGGACGTCGAAACAGCGCCTTCATTCCGGAACCACAGAAAAAACCAGGCGACCAATGCGAACACTAAGACTACGATTACCAGCGCTTGCTTCATTGCGTCACCATCCAAAGCGATAGCCGGCGCCCACCAACAAAACCGCAAACGCGCCGAAAGCAACTTCTGAAATGCCGAGTTTCTTTGGTGTCAGTTCGGCCTGGTTGAAAAGTCCTACGAGAGCGCGCACAAACAGGATCGCGAATACGACAAGGCTTACTGCCGGCGCGATTTTGAAGAACAGGAGAAGGTAGACAGCTATCAGCGGTAACAACTGAACAACTATGACTGGTCCATTGACCGCCGGTCGTTGCCTTTGTCGTCTCCGGCCCAACAGAACGCGCAGGTACACGATCGTTGGTACGTGTCGACAAGCGACGATTATCCACAACGCAAATGCTGTCGGCCATGACCATCCACCGGCTAAAGCAATCGCAGTAGAAGTAGATCCGACTGCCAGAGCTCCCGTTAATTCAGCGACTAATTCTCGGCTGCGTCCCCTCGCGTCGTATAAGAACTGAATGAAAAGTAATGGACCAGCAATGACGAACGGCAAGAGAAATTCTCGAGGCAGACTCGTGACTGCGAATGTGAAGAAGACAACGGCCAGTGTTAGATAAAGCAGCGCAAACCGATCTGCTAATGACGTGCGCTTCAAGATTCGATTTTTACGACGATCACCGACCGCGAGTTTCAACGGGTGTCGCGCGAGAAAAGACGCAAGAGCTCCCGCGCCGATCAACAAGCCGCCGATGGATGGCGCCACGAGGAGACCGAGCGCGATGGGTTCGATGATCAACGCCCATCCGCCGTGTTCCGCCGGCAAAGCTACCGCCCTAACGTTCGTCGCTGGCTGCTCCATTGATTTCCGATCTTCGCATTGAAGCACAGAGCTTCTCAACCTATCAGCGCCTCCTTGAAATACGGCCTCGATGCGGCAATCATGTCAGCCATGACAAGTGACAAGGTCACCGCCTTGAAGCGCACTGCTCTATTCAACGAACTGGACGATGTTACGTTGAGCGTGCTGGCGGAGCACGCTGTGCCGCGTCGTTATCGGAAAGATGAAGTGCTGTTTCTCGCCGGCGAAGAAGCTCACGGCCTCTTCGTTATCGTGAGCGGTTCCGTGCGGGCCTTTCGCGAAAACGAGGGTCGTGAACAAGTGATTCACGTCGAACGAGCGGGCGCAACTATCGCTGAAGTACCAGTGTTCGACGATGGCACGTATCCGTCGACAGTCGCGGCGGAAGAAGATACGGACACGTTGTTTCTTCACAAGCGCGACGTCCGGCGATTGTCTTTACAGCATCCCGAGATTCCGCTGGCGGCCGTCAAAGTTCTCGCCTCGCGTTTGAGACGTTGCGCTGAACTGGTTGAGGCTCTTTCGCTCAAGGAAGTAGGGCAAAGAGTCGCACGATTTCTGGTGTCGGAAGCGCGACGACATGGTCAACCCACAAGCGATGGAGTTTGCCTCATGCTGACTCAGACAAATCAGCAGATCGCTGCGCGCGTTGGATCTGTGCGCGAAGTTATCTCTCGGGCTCTCTCGCGACTTCAGCACGACGGACTCATAGTGCTCCAGGACCGCAAACTGACAATCCCCGATATCGAAGCGCTATCCTCGTTCGCCGATCATAACTAAACCCTTCTTTCGTGACTTAAGTCATCGTCTGTAACTGCGAATCGGTCTAACATTCCGTCAAAGGGAGGACGCTCGAATTGGCTACTCAAGTTATGACGACCGCAGGTGAAGGATTGAAAACAAAGAAAATGCCGGGTCATTGGGTACTCGCACGCCTCGGCAAACGTGTGTTGCGACCGGGCGGAATGGAACTGACTCGGCGAATGCTGAAGGCTTTGCAGATTTCGACGAAAGACGAGGTTGTCGAATTTGCTCCGGGAATGGGTATCACCGCGCAGCTTACTCTTCGCGCCAAGCCGGCTTCGTACACCGCCGTCGAGCGAGATGAGGCCGCAGCGCAGATCGTGCGTGATTATCTCAGCGGTGACCGTCAGGAATGCATTATTGGAAGTGCCACTGATACCGGGCTCCCCTCAGAATCGGCGACCGTCGTTTACGGTGAAGCGATGCTCACGATGCAGCCGGCGGAGACAAAGCGCCAGATCATCCACGAAGCGTATAGACTACTCAAAAACCAGGGTCGTTACGGCATTCACGAAATGTGTCTCCTCGCGGACGACATGGATGATGAAACGAGGAAAAGGACAGAACGAGATCTCACCGGTGTCGTGCATCATGGAGTGCGGCCGCTGACAATTGGCGAGTGGCGCTCGTTGCTGGAATCTGAAGGGTTCACGATTCAGTCGGTTGATCAGTCGCCAATGAGCTTGCTGGAACCCGGCCGGCTGATCCGCGATGAAGGCGTGTTTGGCGCGATGCGTTTTCTGTCGAATCTACTGCGAGATGCTGAGGCGCGCGAGCGAGTATTCGGAATGCGAAGGGTGTTTCGGCGTAATCGCAAGAATCTTGGCGCGGTCGCAATCACGGCGATCAAGCAATGAAATACGGCCACTATTATGAGCAACGAACAAAACGAAGTCGTTAAGCAACTGAGCGGTATGTTGCAGTTTCAAGCTGGTTCGGTAGTGAGCCGAGTTCTCCTGAAGAACAAAGGCGGCACGGTAACGCTATTCGCTTTCAGCAAGAATGAGGGTCTAAGCGAACACACAGCGCCTTTCGATGCGCTGGTACAAGTCATTGAAGGCGAAGCCGAGATCGGGATCGCGCCCGCCGGAGAACCCGGCTCAGCTTTGGAAAAGTTTCAGGTGCGCGCCGGCGAGGTGATTACCTTACCGGCAAATCGCGCGCACGCCGTTACGGCCACCACAGATTTTAAGATGCTCTTGACAATGATCCGTGCTTAGAACAACAGTTGCGCGCGCACGAGCTACACAGGCTTGTGCGAAAAGTTCACATGCATGAAAAAGCACACGAACGCCGAGCGTTTGGGATATGTGAAAGCACGCGAACTGCTTCAGCGATTAAATGGCCGCTGATTTCTTGCGCCGTGTTCGATCGGACGCTACGCGGCCTTACCTTCTCGGCTCGTAACGCATCGCCACCGCTCCCGAGCCAAACTCCAGCCGGTCCACAAGCTTCAAGTCGATACGCTTCGAAAGCCCCGCCCACAGCGTCGGTCCATGGCCTACTACCGCGGGATGGACCACGAACTCGTACTCGTCGATCAATCCCAGCTCAGCCAACGCCATCGGGAGCATCACGCCGCCCGTAAACAACCCGTTACCCGGCTCCTGCTTGAGTTGCTGAACGAACGTCCCGAGATCCCCGCGTACCAGCTCGGAGTTCCAATCAACGTGGTCCAACGTGCTCGACACGACGTACTTCTTTGCCGCGTTGATCGTACGGGCGAAGGGTTCCGTCCAGGCCGGCCTCGATCCCGGCTCTGCCGGTTGACGCCACCCTGCCTCCATCAGCTCATAAGTCACGCGGCCAAAGATGAGGGCATCCGCCTGGGCCAGGTTCTCGACTGCATGCCGGTGCAAGTCTTCGTCCGGGATAATCGTACGATGATCGCAGCACCCGTCTAATGTAACGTTTATGGAGTATCGCAGTGGTTGCATAGCTAAGAGTACCTCTGATGGCGTTTGTGTGAACAGATAACACTTTTCGACGCCTCAGTGCCAGTTATATAGTTAGACGCATGCGTGTTCTGAGCTTAATGGAAGAGTTGTTGGCGCTCGAAGCAGAAACAAAATACTTGCTAGCTGCCGGCGATCGTTCTTATGAACAATCATTGATGTAGGAGTTGTTGAGGGATAAGGGAACTGCGAACTCGCCAACCAGTAATCTCAAAAATTGATGAAAAACTCTTAATAGAGGTCGCGGGTGTCGAGCCTGCTCAGGCAAAGTTCCTGTGTAGTGACTTCCGAAGTTATTGGGGAACCGCGTCGCCGTTGAACAAACTCGCCACCGAAGGCGCGGAACGCCTCGCTGCCTGCCTGCGCTCTATTTGGCCTAAGGCTTGAAAGTTTGACGCACTTTCTCTCTCGCAGCCGCTCGACGATCTTCCACAATCTG
>DASUPR010000204.1:0-6210 GCA_036281015.1 Pyrinomonadaceae bacterium | reverse complement strand
CTGAAGTTGAACCCGAAACTGGTCTCGGCTTTGTCTAACTACGGCGTGTTGCTGGCGCGCACGAATCGTACCGCCGAAGCGATTGCGAAGTTTGAAGAAGTGTTACGGATCGATCCAAAACACGAACGCGCGATCTTCAACTTAGGCGCGCTCTACGCCGCGCGCGGTGATTACGTGCGAGCGGTGCCTTTGCTTGAGAAAGCCGCAGGCACGCCGCCTTGCAAGCCTGACATGCGCGAGCAGGGCGATCGCGCGCTGCTGCTTACTTTGGTGAACGCTTACGTTCACATCAACCGAAAGCCGGATGCGCTTTCGTTGTCGCGTTGTCTCGAAGAGACGAGCGCGGGCGACGCGCGCATTCTTTTCACACTCGCGCTGAGTTTGGCGGAAGCACACGAATACGAAGAAGCCGTGCGGCTCTTTCGACGCACGAACGAGCTGCGTCCGAACACTTACGAAGTGCTCTACAACCTCGGCCTCGCGCTTTACAACCTCGATCGTTTTAGTGAGGCCACCCAAGCGCTGACAGCAGCTAAAGCACTCAAGCCGCAGGAAGCCGATCCGCCTTACCGGCTGGGCCTGATTGCTTCCGCGCAGGGCGACAGCAAAGCCGCGATGATGCACTGGCTCCAGGCACTCGAGGTGCAACCGTTATTTGCCGAAGCGAACTTCATGCTCGGCGAAGAGTTTCTGAAAAACCGGTTGGCGGAGCGGGCGATTCCGTTTTACGAACTCGCGCTGGAGCAGAGTAAGGGCCAACTGGTCTATCACCTGCGGCTCGGCGTCGCGTGTGTTCGCGGCCAGCATTACGAGCGTGCGCGCGAGGTCTTCACGCGCGCGCTCGAACGCTATCCTGAAAATGCGAATCTTTATTTTCTGTTGGGCTACACGGGCCGCGCTGAGGGCCAATACGATCAGGCGGTCGCCGCGTTTCAGAAAGTGCTGAAGCTCGAGCCTGACAATCCGGACGCGATTGCCAACCTCGGTTACATCGCGAGCCAGCGCGGCGAGAACGTCGAAGCAGAGCGCTTGTTACGGCGCGCGATTCAACTGAATCCGCAAGCGTTTCCGTCGTATCACGATCTCGGACGCTTGCTGGTGAAGCTGAAGCGCTACGAAGAGGCGTTGCCGTTGTTGAAACGCGGCGTCGAGCTCAACGACAAGGATCCGGGCATCCGCTATCAACTCTTTTTGGCTTACTCACGATTGAAACGAAAGGACGAAGCCGACAAGGAGCTGGCTGAATTCAAACGGCTCGACGAAGTTAACCGGCACGGCGCGACGCCCCTGAGCGGAATGGCGAAACCCAACACGGCAAAGGACGGCGAGATCTTACCGCCGTTGCCGGCCGGGGCGTCGGGCGACACCGCTAAGCCTCGAACACCTTAGATTGGAGCCGGACCTTTGCGACGTGCCGCTTTCGTCTCTTCCTTACTCATCGCGCTTCTTTTTTCTGCCGCTCTTGGTCAAAGCGCGCCGACAGTCACGAAAGTCGATCCACCATCGTGGTGGTCCAATCACACGATAAATCCGGTTCGTCTTTTAATCCGTGGCCGTAACCTCAGCGGGGCACGCATAAAATCCCCATCCGCTAACCTTCGCGTAACGAACCTTAAGTTTAACGCAAGCTCCACCTACATCTTTGCTGACCTTCATATCAGTCCCGCAACCAGGCCCGGAAAGTACTCGCTGTTACTACAGACAAACGCCGGCCGTACTGAAGTCCCCTTGACCATAGAAGCGCCGCTTGCGACCGGCAAAAAGGAAGGGATCTCCGCGGACGACGTGATCTACCTGATCATGATCGATCGTTTCGCGGACGGCGATCGGTCGAACAACGCGAAAGATGATTTTCAAAACGCACGCTCATATCACGGCGGCGATCTGCGCGGCATCATCGACCGCCTGCCATATTTCAAGGAACTCGGCGTCACTGCGCTTTGGTTAACTCCGTGGCACGACAACTGGAATGGAGTGAACCGTTGTGACAAACCGTGGTGCCCAAACACGTACTACCACGGCTATCACGCAATCGATTATTACGCGGTCGAAGATCGCTTCGGCGATCTCGCGACGTTGCGGGAACTGGTCGATAAGGCACGTGCACTCGGTTTGAAAGTGATTCAGGACCAGGTCGCGAATCACGTCGGTTCGCAACATCCGTGGGTGCAGGATCCGCCGTTGCCAAACTGGTTTCACGGCACGCTCGCCGAGCATCAGCTCAACAGTTTTCGAAACAGCGTCTTGCTTTCGCCGCATTCGCATCCGCGCGACGTGCGCAATGTGCTCGACGGTTGGTTTAGCGATGATTTGCCGGACATGAACCAGGAAGAGCCGGAGGTCGCGCGTTATGAAATTCAAAACGCGCTGTGGTGGGTCGGCGTTACGGGCATCGACGGCATTCGCCAGGACACGATTCAGTACATGCCGCGGACGTTCATTCGAGATCTGTCTCTGTCGCTGCATCGGCAATACCCGAAGCTGTGGATGGTGGGCGAAGTTTTCGAACGCGATGCGGCGCACACGGCGTTCTTCATCGGCGGTCACACGGGTTGGGATGGGATTGATACGAAGCTCGATTCCGTTTTCGATTTTGCGCTTTGGAACACGTCACTCAATGTCTTTACGAACAAGCTTCCGGTGCGTGCGCTGCGCGAGCAGTTGAAGTACGACGCGCTGTATCCCGATTCCTCGAAGCTCACGGTGCTCGCGAACAATCACGACACGCCGCGTTTTCTGTCGCTCGAGGGCGCAGACATGACGGGAGCGATGTTGCACACGGCTTTTATTCTGAGTG
This sequence comes from Pyrinomonadaceae bacterium, assembly GCA_036281015.1. Taxonomy (GTDB): domain Bacteria; phylum Acidobacteriota; class Blastocatellia; order Pyrinomonadales; family Pyrinomonadaceae; genus PSRF01. The sequence continues at coordinate 3,413 of DASUPR010000204.1, read as the reverse complement.
TACGCGGGATTCCGCAGCTTTATTACGGCGAGGAGATCGCGATGGAGGGCGGGGAAGATCCGGATAACCGCCGCGACTTTCCGGTCAGTGCTTTCGAAGCCCGCACGCGCAAGTCGAAAGAACGCGAGATGTTTGACTGGACCAGAGACTGGATTCGTTTACGACGCGAGCACTCGGCGATTCGCCGTGGAAAACTGATCGATCTCTTTTACGACGACAATGTTTACGTCTTCGCGCGGCAGGACAACACAGAGACTGTCATCATTGCTTTCAACCGGCACGATAAAGAGCGCGAGGTTTCGCTGCCATTCAAAGCGCTGACACCGCTACTCGGAAAAATCCGTGTAATCGGTGGCGCAAACGTCATTCTTCCGCCTAAATCTGCGGCGGCCTTCAAAGCATCATGAACTTTCCGCGAGCCAGTGGGATTCTGCTTCACCCGACATCGTTGCCGGGTCCGTACGGTGTCGGCGATCTTGGACCAGAGGCGTACAAGTTTGTCGATTTTCTTGTGGACGCCGGGCAAAGTCTGTGGCAGGTGTTGCCGCTTGGACCAACGGGTTATGGCGACTCGCCTTACGCTTGTTTCTCGGCGTTCGCTGGTAACACCGCGCTCATCAGTCCCGAGCGCTTGAACATAGAATTTCAAACCGACAAGAACGAGACACTACGTCGCGCATACCAAAATTACACCAAGACAACTGACACGAACCTTCGCAGCGCCTTCGAAACCTTCGCGCAACGCGAAGCGCACTGGCTCGACGACTACGCTCTGTTTCGCGCGTTGAAGGATGCGCACAACGGCGTGGCCTGGATCGATTGGGAGCCGGCGCTTGTGCGCCGCACGCCTGCCGCGCTCGCACGCGCCCGCGAACAACTGCGTGAAGAGATCGAAGCGCAGATGTTTTATCAGTTCCTCTTCTTCGAGCAGTGGTTTGCGTTGAAGAAGTATGCGAATGAAAAGGGCGTCAAGATCGTCGGCGACTTGCCGATCTTCGTGGCGCAGGACTCGGCCGACGTTTGGACCAATCCGGATCAGTTCAAGTTAGACAAAAACGGGCGCCCGCTGGTCGTGGCCGGTGTGCCGCCCGACTACTTCAGCAGCACGGGCCAGCTTTGGGGCAATCCGCTCTATAACTGGGAGCGCATGGAAGCGGACGGCTTTGCGTGGTGGATCGAACGCGTGCGCGCGACGCTGAAGGTCGTGGACATCGCGCGCGTGGACCACTTCCGCGGCTTCGCGGCGTGCTGGGAGATTCCCGGCGGCGACAAGACGGCGGAGCGCGGGCAGTGGGTGGAAGCGCCGGGCCGGGAACTGTTTACTGCGATTCGAAAGACATTGGGCCAGTTGCCGATCATTGCCGAAGACCTCGGCGTGATCACGCCCGACGTAGTTGCGTTGCGCGATGAGTTTGGTTTTCCCGGCATGCGCATTCTTCAGTTTGGTTTTGGCGGTGATGCCAAGAACATCGATCTGCCGCACAACTACATCGCCAACGTCGTCGCTTACACCGGAACGCACGACAACGACACGACCGTGGGTTGGTTCGAGAGTGTCGCAGGCGAGGGTTCGACGCGTACCGAGGAGCAGATCGAACGCGAGCGTCAGTTTTGTCTGGACTATCTGAATAGCAATGGGCACGAGATTCACTGGGACTTCATTCGCGCGGTGTTTGCGTCGGTCGCGAACACGGCGATCGTGCCGTTGCAGGACGTGCTCGGGCTCGGCACGGAGGCACGGATGAATCTTCCGAACAGCACTGAGGGCAACTGGTCCTGGCGGTATCCCTCCGGATCCCTTACGGATGAAATCGCGACGCGTCTCAAGAAACTCACCAAACTTTATGGCCGGCTCCTGGTTCTTTTGGTTCTTTTCATCGGTCTTCAATTCCTCCCCGTCTTGGCCGCGGCCCAGGTCCCTCAAATCTTAAAGGTCGATCCTCCAAGCTGGTGGACGGGCAGTTCACACAACCCTGTGCGCTTATTAATTCGTGGCACAAACCTCGACCCCAGATCTGTGCGAATCAGTGGTCCAGGCGTGCGCATTGTCGGCTCGCCAAAAATCAACGAGCGAGGAACTTACGCTTTTGTCGACGTCGCGATCTCCCCAAACGCGCGACCCGGCCCACGCACCATAACCGTAGGTGAGGCGCGCGGTTCTTTCGAGATCCTTCCACGACTGAACCGCCAGGGCCGTTTCCAGGGCTTCTCGCCATCCGACGTGTTGTACCTGATCATGATCGATCGTTTCAGCGACGGCGATCGTTCAAACAACGATCCGCCGCAGTCGCGCGGCATCTACGATCCGAAAAACAAGTTCTATTACCACGGCGGCGATCTCCAGGGCGTGATCGATCGCCTGCCTTATCTAAAAGATCTCGGCGTCACCGCGATCTGGTTGACGCCGTGGTACGACAACTACGATCGCCTGAACCAGATCGAGTTGAAGGAAGGCAAGCCGAGCACGGGCTTTCACGGTTACAACCCCCAGGACTTTTACGGAGTCGAAGAACACTTCGGCTCGTTGGCCAAGTTGAAAGAGCTGGTTGATGCAGCGCACCGATCCGGAATCAAAATTATTCAGGACCAGGTCGTCAATCACACTGGTCCATACCATCCGTGGGTTGACGATCCGCCCACGCCGACGTGGTTCAATGGCACTAAATCAAACCACTTGAAGAACGTCTTTCAAACGTGGGTGCTCCACGATCCGCGTCCTGTCGAACAACTGAAACGCGAAACGATGGAAGGCTGGTTTCTCGACTTTCTTCCCGATCTCAATCAGCACGACAAGGAAGTCTCGCGCTACCTGATTCAAAACACGTTGTGGTGGATCGGCGTCACCGGGCTCGACGGCATTCGCATGGACACGTGGCAATACGTGCCGAATGAGTTCTGGCGCGATTGGAACGCGGCGTTGAAGCGTGAGTTTCCGACTTTCAAGGTCGTCGGCGAGGTTAAGGATGGCGACGTGGTCCACACCTCATTTTTTCAAGGCGGCCGGATTCGCTTCGACGGCATAGATTCCGGCCTTGATTCGCTTTTGGACTTTCCGCTCTTCTATTCGATCAGGCACGCCTTCGCCGAAGGTAAATCCCTGGACGCCCTCCCGCGGACGCTTGCGCGAGATTATCTCTACACCAACTCCGACATTCTCGTGACGTTGCTCGGCGGTCACGACGATGGACGGTTCATGAGCGAAAAGGGCGCGACGATCGAGGGTTTGAAACTGGCGAATGCGTTTCTGTTAACGACGCGTGGTGTGCCGCAGCTTTATTACGGCGACGAGATCGCGATGACTGGACCAGACGAGCCGACGACGCGCGAAGATTTTCCCGGTGGACCACGCACGCAGGAAGAGCGGGAGTTGTTTCAGTACATTCGCCGGTTGATTGCTTTGCGACGCGAGCTGA
>DASUPR010000203.1:0-5452 GCA_036281015.1 Pyrinomonadaceae bacterium | reverse complement strand
CTTCCATCTTCGCGGATTCGTGGAGCTACAAGATCGAGGCTTACGACGCGATTCCTTACAACGCAGCGATCATGACGCGCGCCGGTGTCGTCGTTTCGATGAACTCCGATTCCGATGAACGCGCGCGCCGCTTGAATATCGAAGCCGCGAAAGCGATGCACTGGGGCGCGCTGACTGAAGAGCAGGCGCTCCGCCTGATCACGATCAATCCGGCCATTCAGCTCGGCATTCAGGAACGCGTCGGTTCGATCGAAGTCGGTAAAGACGCGGACATCGCGATTTGGAACGGACATCCGTTCAGCGTTTACTCGCGCGTCGATACGACGTTCGTCGACGGCACGGTCTTTTTCGATCGCCAGCAGGATCTCGCACGGCGTCCTGAGCTCGCGAAAGAGCGTGCGGCGCTCGAACAAGCCGAGCCAAACAAACCGCCGGCACAGGGACAGTCGCCACGAGCTCCAGGGCGAAGGCGGCCCACGCATGACGACACGATCGAGGAGGATCAGCCATGAACGTCAGTAAACCAGGACGTCTCGCCCTCGCTTTGTCGATGAGTATGATCTGTGGCCAAACAATCTTCGCGCAACAGATCGGTAACCCAACGGCGCAACAGGGCGTCACGCCTCCGCGTGGCGTGTTCGCGATTCGCAACGCGCGCATCGTGACCGTCAGTGGTCCAGACATCGAAAACGGCACGGTCGTGATCCGCGACGGGAAGATCGAAGCAGTCGGCGCGTCGGTGAATGTCCCGGCGGGTGCGCAAACGATCGATGGCCGCGGTTTGTCAGTCTACCCGGGCATGATCGACGCGGGCACAAACTTGGGACTCGTCGAAGTGCCGCAGGGCGCAAACGGCACGGTCGATCTTTCTGAAGTCGGCGATTTCAATCCCAACGCGAAAGCCATCATTGCCGTGAATCCGCACAGCGCGCACATTGCAGTGACGAGAGTCGAAGGCGTGACGAACACCGTCACAGCGCCGACCGGTGGTTTGATTTCCGGCCAGGCTGCGCTGATCAACCTGCTCGGCACCGCACCGAAAGAGATGGCGGTCGTTCCGCAGGCCGCGCTCGTGATCAACTATCCGCGCATCGCCGGTGGCGGCGGCGGAGGCTTCGGCGGTCCACAACAACTCCAGACGAACCTGTCGGAAGTGTTGGAAACAAACGCGCGGCAACTCGAGCGGATTCGAAAGATGTTGCGCGATGCGGAGGCGTACGGCCGCGCACAGGACGCTTACGCGAAAGATCGTTCGTTGCCGCGTCCCGATCAGAACGTCGTGTTGGAATCCCTCGTACCTTACGTGCGCGGACAACAGCCCGTGATCTTTCGTGCGGAGCGCGAGGCGGAAATTCGCGGCGCGATCCGCTTTGCCGAGGAGATGAAACTCAAGCCGATCATTCTCGGCGGCAACGACGCATGGAAGGTCGCGAGTTTGCTGAAAGAGAAGAACGTTCCCGTGATTTTGACGGGCGTGTTCTCGCTGCCGGTGCGTGAAGACGACGCTTACGACGCTCTCTACGAGAACCCTGCAAAACTTCAGGAAGCGGGAGTCTTGTTTGCGATCTCAACTGGTGACAGTGGTCCCGAGGTGCGGAATCTTCCGCAGTACGCTGGCATGGCGGCGGCTTACGGGCTTTCGAAGTCGGACGCGTTGAAGGCGGTGACGCTCAATCCCGCGCGCATCATGAACGCGGCTGACCGGCTCGGTTCGATCGAGGCCGGCAAGATGGCCAATCTGGTCGTGACCGACGGCGATTTGCTCGAAATTCGTACCCACATACGATATTTGTTTATAGATGGCCGTCCGGTGGTGTTAAGTAGTCGTCACACGGAATTGAACGACGCGTTCAAGAATCGCCAATAAATTTCGGCAAATTTCGGCTCTTTTTTTAGGAGGTTTCTCTTGTTTATCCGTATTGCTGTCCTCTGCTTTGCAATTCTCACCGTCACGACGGGCGCTTACGCCCAGACGAAGTTGTTGCGCTTTCCCGACATTCGCGGCGATCGCGTTGTCTTCACTTATGCAGGCGATCTGTGGACCGCGCCTTCCAGCGGCGGTAACGCGATTCGTTTGACTTCGCATCCCGGCGTTGAAGTGTTTGGCAAGTTTTCGCCTGATGGAAAGTGGGTCGCGTTCACTGGACAATACGACGGCGACGAGCAGGTCTTCGTTGTGCCGACGGCGGGCGGTGAACCGCGCCAACTCACTTACTATCCGGCGCGTGGTCCACTGGCGCCGCGCTGGGGTTGGGACAACCAGGTGTTCGGCTGGAGTAACGACGGCAAACGGATCTACTTCCGTTCATTGCGCGATTCGTGGACGCTGCCGATCGCGCGGCTGTTTTCAGTTTCGGTTGACGGTGGTCCAGCCGAAGCATTGCCGATGCCCACCGCGGGTTCGGGAGACTATTCACCCAGCGGAACTGAGATGGTCTACTCGCCGCAGTCGCGCGATTTCAGATCGGAGAAGCGATACAGCGGCGGCCAGGCGAATCAGCTCTATATCTTCGATTTGAAGACCAACTCCGCGAAACGCATCACTGAAGGACCACGCGCGACGCGCGACGCGATGTGGGTCGGCGACACGATCTTCTTCAATTCCGATCGCGACGGGCATTTCAATCTTTACGCTTACACAGTTTCGAACGGTCGAACGTCAAAGGTTACGAACAACCAGCCGTGGGACGTTCGTTGGCCCAGTTCAGATAACGAGAATCAGATTGTTTACGAGTTGAACGGTGAGTTGCAGGTGCTTGATGCACGCACCAAACGCAGCACGCCGATCTCGATCAACGTTCCTGACGAGGGAAATGCGCGCCGTCCGAGCCGCGTGTTTGCAGGGAATTTGATCGAGTCAGTTGGTTTGAGCCCGAAAGGCGAGCGCGCGATCTTCGTTGCGCGCGGAGACGTGTTTACCGCGCCGATCGAAAAAGGACCGACGCGAAACTTGACTGACTCGTCGAACGCGCACGACAAGTGGGCCAGTTGGTCGCCTGACGGATCGCAGATCGCGTTTGTTTCGGACAAGACTGGTGAAGAGGAGCTTTACGTGATCGCGCAGGATGGTTCGAAGCCGGCTGAGCAATTGACCAACGGCGGCACTGCGATGCGTTACGCGCCTGAGTGGGCGCCTGACGGCAAGCGCATCGCGTTTGGCGATAAGGATGGAAAGCTTTTCGTTTTGACGTTGGCCGAGCGCAAGGTGGTGGAGATTGCTGATTCGCCGCGCGGTCAGATTCGTGATTACGTTTGGTCGCCGCGTGGGAATTTTCTGTCGTTCACGATGGCCAACAAGAACCAGTTTGCGGGCGTGTACATCTGGAGCGCGACGGACAATCAGTTGCGCCGTGTCACCGACGAGTTTTTCAACGCTTACAATCCGGCGTGGGATCCGCAGGGGAATTATCTCTACTACTTCAGCGATCGCGAATTTGCGCCACAGCTTTCCAACGTGGAGTTTAATTTCGCGACTAACCGTCAGACTTACATCTACGCGATGGCTTTGCGCAAAGACGTGAAGCATCCGTTTCCACCGGAGAGCGACGAAGTAACAATCTCGAAGACAGACGATGCTCCGAAACCGGCAGCTTCGCCTGCTGCGTCGCCTGCTGAGAAACCAGCCGAAACACCGGCGGCTGCTCCTGCGGTGGCCGAAGCAAAACCGGAAGCTGCGCCGAAGCCTCCAGCAACATTGACGATCGATTTTGATGGTCTGTCGTCGCGTGTTGCGCGTGTGCCGCTTGGCGCTGACAACTATTTCGGGCTTTCAGCGAAGACCGGACATTTGCTTTACGCGGTTGGCGGTGCGGGTTACTACGGCCGTCAGAGTGATCGAACTCCGTCGCTTCGCATCTACTCGTTGAAGGATCGAAAAGAATCGACACTCGCGGAGGACATTCGTGGTTTTGTTCTTTCCGACGATGGTTCAAAGGTCTTAGTGGCCCAGGGACCTGGTTACAACATCTACGATGCGACGCCGGTTGGCGAACGCTCGCGCAAGGCTGTCGCTACGTCGGGGCTTTATGTCGATCGTGTGCCGAGCGAAGAGTGGAATCAGATCTTCAACGAGGTGTGGCGGCGCTATCGCGACTGGTTTTACGTTGCGAACATGCATGGTTACGACTGGGTTGCGCTGCGCGAACAGTACAGACCTTTGCTGAAGTATGTGGCCCATCGTTCGGACCTGAACTACGTGATCAGTGAGATGATCTCGGAGTTGCAGGTGCAGCACGCGTACATCGAAGGCGGCGATTTTCAAATTCCGCCGCGGCCGCGTTCCGGTTTGCCGGGCGGGCGTTTTGAGTTGGACAAACAGGCCGGGCGTTATCGCATCGCCAAGATCTTTCACGGCGAGAACGAGGAAGATACTTATCGTTCGCCGCTTCGAGAAGTCGGAGTGAATGTGAGTGTCGGCGACTATGTGCTCGCGATTGATGGCGAAGAGTTGAAGGCGACCGATGATATTTATCGCTTGCTGAGAAACAAGGCTGACAATCCGGTTCAGCTCACGGTCAACAAAACGCCGTCGATGCAGGGCTCGCGCACGGTTTCGTATCGTCCGATTACCGACGAGCAGAACTTGATGTATCTCGATTGGGTCGATCACAATCGTGAGATGGTGTCGAAAGCGACTGGCGGGCGTGTTGGTTATTTGCACGTGCCGGACATGGGCGCGGCCGGCATCCGTGAATTCATCAAGTGGTATTACCCGCAACTGCGCAAGGAAGGTTTGATCGTCGACGTGCGTGCGAACGGCGGCGGCAACGTTTCGCGTATGTTGATTGAACGTTTGCGGCGCAAGTTGCTCGGCGTCAATTACGCGCGCACGGCCGACGACGGTGCTACCTATCCCGACGGTGTATTCATTGGACCAATGGCGGCGTTGCTGGATGAGAACTCCGCTTCAGATGGCGACATCTTCCCGTCGATGTTCCGCGAAGCCGGTCTTGGTCCATTGATTGGCAAACGTTCGTGGGGTGGCGTTGTCGGAATCACGAATCGTGGTCCATTGATTGACGGTGGATCAGTGAGCGTGCCGGAGTTTGGCCTGGCGAATACGAAGGGCGAGTGGATTATCGAAGGTTACGGCGTTGATCCGGACATTGAAGTTGATAACGATCCGCAATCGGTACTCGCCGGCAAAGATCCGCAGCTCGAACGCGCCATTGCCGAGGTCATGGCGCGTCTGAAGAACCCGGTGAAGCTACCACCGAAGCCGGCGCCTCCGGTAAAGTCAAACACCGATCGCCGCACTTCTAAAGCAAGCGAGCAGGGCCGGAACTAACCGGCCCCGTTCGGGCATTTAGACGAGCCCTTCGAACATCTCGTCAACTGAAACTTCCCAACCCTCGAGCACGCGAGATTTCGCGTGCTCGCCTTTTGAGTAGATGTAGATTTCCCACACCAGTGTGTCGCTGCGTTCTTTCGGGTGGCGCACTTCGATCGTCTC
>DASUPR010000202.1:0-6234 GCA_036281015.1 Pyrinomonadaceae bacterium | reverse complement strand
TCGAATCGACGTCGAGCACGCGCGAACGGCCGCCGCCGCCAGGATCGGCACGCACGCAAACCATCGAGATGATTTCAACCGGCGGCGCCCAATCGGCGGTGTCCGTGTGCAGGCGCTCACTCTCGTGCCCGCCGCGGGCAGAGACGATATCGGTCGCGGGTTGGATGTAATGGACTAACTGCGCGCGCGGTGCTTCGTACGGCCGCGCGACGAGTTCGCCAAAGGCGCGATTGACGCCGACAAAAACCTTGTTGCCTTCGTCAAAAGACAACCCCCCGACAAGCGCGCAATAGGGCCACTGACTTAACCGCTGCTCGATCTGCTTTACTAACGACTCGAAGCCGTTTACTTCCTGCAAAGATCGATGGACCAGGCTCTGCAGCTCCGTCGAGTAGAACTCTTTGTTCTCGTACCGCGGCAGACGTTCCGCGGCGATTAGCAGTTCGCGCGCCAGCGACGGCTCAACCTCGACTCTGGCACTTTCCGGCAGCGGCGCGACCATCTACTCGACATCCTTTCGCAGAATCGCGCAGTGCTGCATCTCGCCGTTGACCGGCTTGCAAATCTGCGCGTGCGGAAACTGCCGGCGCAAAAAGTCTTCGGTGTAGAAGACGTTGTATGTCGCACAGGTTTCCGGGCTCAGCGTCCATGGTCCATTGCTGTTCACGTAGAGTTCGGCGCCGTTGATAAGCGAACACCACTCCGCGCCTTCCGCGGCCGCAACCAGACTATCGACGTCGGGCGCCTGGCTCTTCTCCAAACGCCAGCGAAGATTTCCTTGCCAGTGCGGATCGATAAAAGTGAACGCCAGTGCTCCATCAGGAGCTAAGAATGTTTCCAGTTGGCCGACGAGATCTCTCATTTCGTCGAGCGTCGTATGCGTGAAGACAGAGTAGGCGAGAATAAAAGCAAATTGCCGACCCAGATCGGGAACCGTTAACTGAGGTTTACCTTCCGGATTGAATGAACGGTTGTAACGATTGTAGTGAACAAAATGCGCTTCGGGAAAAATCCTGCGTCCTTCTTCGATCGCATCCGCGACGACGTCCACACAATAATAATCGCGCTGTTGAATCGTACACGACGGATCGAGCAGCAGATTGCCCTTGTTGCCGCCAAAGTCGAGCACGAGCTTCCCTTTCCAATCGGGATACTCGAGCTGTTCATTGAAGTAGGCAAACTGCGACGACTTCACGAGCTGCGAGCGCAACGCGCGCTCGGCCGGTGTACCGCGCCACAGATGTACTTCTTCGATCATCATGCGGTCATGACCTTCGCCGTCAGTTGCGCCAACCTCTCTTCCGTCTCCGCGCGAAAGCGTTTCAACTCCGCCGCGCGATCCGCACGCAGATCGTGCAACCACGTTTTCGATCGCTCTATCACGGTGAGACGCGCCTGCAACAACGCGATCTCCTGTTCTCTTGAAAATCTTTGTCCGGGAACCGCGCGGCCCATCCGCGTGCCGTCAATGAACCGTCGCACGGACGAATAAATCTCCGGCAAGATCGCCACCTGACCGAGAGAGTAGAGACGCATCTGAAACTCCCAGTCTTCACAACACGAGAGATCGTCCGCAAACAACCTCGGGCCGAGTTGCGTCAATGCCGTGCGCCGCACTGTGATCCCACACATGTGCGCCGTGATCGTCGAGTTGGTCCATAACCAGCCGCAATCATCAACAAGCCGCACGCGGCCGCGCGTCTCTTCGAGCAAGCCGTTCTGCGCAAAACGGCTGCTTCGATCGGGCTGTCCTTCAAAATGATTCCGGCTATCGGAAATCACGGCAATCGCTTCGGGAAACTCAGCAAAAACGCGCCGTTCGGCGTCGAGTTTTCCCGGCAACCAGACGTCGTCTGAATCGAGAAACCCGACGAACTCCCCGCACGCCAGAAGCGCGCCCGCATTTCGCGCTGCGCCCTGACCGCCACGCTTTAGCTGTTGCAACACCTGAACGCTGGAACCGAAAGTCTTCTTAACGAGCGCCACCGTCGCATCAGTCGAGCAGTCGTCCACGACGATCACTTCAACCTCGCCGGTGCGCTGATCGAGCGCACTCTGAATCGCCTCGCACACGATATGAGCGCGGTTCCAGGTTGGGATAACGACGGATAGCTGTGGTCTGGTCACTTTGCGAAGAGAATCTGCTGATTTGCGTTTGCGTATGCGGCGGCAGCGGCTTCGATGGAACACAACGGAGGTTTGTTGACGATCTTAAAACGATCCCTTGGACCATCGCCGCGCACCCACGCGACGGAACTTCGGCTCGCGGTCAACGCCGGACTCGAATACGTAGCGGAAAAACCGATACGCGATTCGCCGGAACGATTCGGGTTCGAAGCGTGCAGCATCAGCGGATGATGCAAACTCATCTCGCCCGCCTGCATCTCCACGTCCTGCGGCGAATCGATTTTCACCTGTGCGGTTGCGCCTTCGGTCGTCAGGTTGTCGGGGTTTGGACGATCCGCGTGCGGAATCAACCCGAGCCGATGCGAACGCGGCACCACGCGCAAGCAGCCGTTCTCTGCTGTTGCCGGCGTCAGTCCCAACCAGATCGCCGGGACATGCGCGTCTCTCAATTCTTCCGTGATGCCATCCTGGTGCCAGCCGACAAAAGAATCGCTCTTTGCGAATTTATAAAACAGGCGCGTTGACTTGAGCAGGACGTCTGGACCAATGAGCTGCTCCATGCAATCGAGCACACGCGGGTGCGTGCTCAAGTCCCAGGCCCAACGAAAAAAGAGATGTGGACCATCGAGCCGGGTCACCTTCCCGCCGAGCGCGCGGCACGTTTCTTCGATGGCTTCGCGGAAATACACGACCTCACCCGGCGACAGGACCGGGATCGAATGGAGGTATCCCAGTTCCTCGTAGTCAACTAATTGCTTGTCAGTGAGAGCGGGAATCATATAATCAGCCGATGCTACTCAACCAACTATTTCCTCATAAAGTCTGTATCAACCTGGATCGCCGGCCCGAACGCTGGCAGCGCATGCAAGCGGAGTTTGCGCGACACGGCGTCGAGGATGTGCGCCGTTTCTCCGCTGTCGACGGCAGCACGGTCCAACTTCCAGCAAACTGGAAACACACCGCAGGCGCTTACGGTTGCCTGCTCAGCCACATCGCCGTGGTCCAGGAAGCTCGCGAGTTGGGCCACAAGAGCGTGCTGATCTTCGAAGACGACGCCGTTTTCGATCCCGAGTTTGAAATAAAGTTTGGCTCCTTCGTGGAACAGGTGCCGTTCGACTGGGACATGCTTTACTTCGGCGCGTTGCACAAAGATCAGCCGAGCAAACTTCGCGATCACGTCTATCGCATCATCAATGCCAACTCAACGTTCGCTTACGCGTTGAAGCATACGGTGTACGACGCGTTTCTCGAACTGAACAACCGCGCCGAGCACGTTCTCGACGTTAATGCCTACGCGCTTCAGGAACGATTCAACTGCTACTGCTTCATGCCGAATCTCGCGTGGGTGCAGATTGAATACTCCGACGTGCAGAACCGGCTCGAGCGTCACTGGTATCTCGAAAAATCGCTGGTGCTGTTTGGCTCGCACGTCGATCAGTTGTTGAGCGAAACGGCGATCGTGCTGAAGCCCAGCGATCCAGTAAACCTGAAGTTTCTGGAGAAGTATTACAACGAATACTTCGCGCCCTTAGCGGAGATCGTAGTAAGCCGGTCCTTTGGGACCGGGATTTCAAAGGCCGATAAAAGCAAGCGAATCTTCATTCTCTCGGACGGCGATCTTTATCTCGAAACACTCGATCTCCGTGCGAACCTCCTGATGTGCGAAGAGTATGATGGCGCCACGGGCTTCAGTGAACTGATCGATCTCACACCCGAACAGGCCCAAATGCTGCGCCGCACGGGCATCACACGCGGCATTGATGTTTCAAAGACCAAACCTGCTAAAGACGTGCAAAGTCAATGTCGATTTATCAAACGCGATGCGCTGGAGCGCGACACACGTTTGTTTCAATCACCGAACCACGTTTTGCGCTTGCCACCGTTGCGGTAAATCCTCTGTCGCCTGGCGCCAGGCCATCGCCGCAACCTCGAACTCTTCTTCAACCGGCGGATCTACCAGCCGCAAGCCGCTGCAATCAGCATTTCCGCGCACGCGCATCAGCTCGCGATTCCGGTTCGTCGTCCGGCTGGTTACAAACCGCACGATAAAACCGATCCGTGGTCCATCAGAACCGTTCGCATCCGAGCCGTGCACGATGTTGGGATGATGCAGCGACATCTCACCCGGCTGTAACACCACGTCCACAGCGTGCAATTCGTCGACGTCGTCACGAACGCGTTCACCGCGACGGTTCATCAGATCCGGATCGTGGATGGTTTCGTGTTCCAGCACGCCATCGCGGTGCGAGCCCGGTATTGCACGCATGCAACCGTTGCTGCGTTCGCTCGGCGTGAGCGCGATCCACGCGGAAACAGACGGCGTCAGGTGCCAGCCCGAGTAAACACTGTCCTGGTGCCACGAACTGTAAGCCGAATCGTGCGGCGGTTTGTAAAAGACCAGGGTGGCATCGACGACGATGTCCGAACCGATAAGACTCTCAACACTATTCAGCAGCGTTTCATTCGTCGTCAGGCGATAGGCCCACGGGAAATACTGGTGCAGGTTGTCGAAACGCCGCCGGTAACCCTCGCCACAAATCGCTGCCACCGACTCTAACGCATCGCCATATTCAACCACTTCTGTCGCCGACAAGAGCGGGACCGGAAACAGGATTCCGTCATTCTGGTAACGCTCGACCGCCCCTGGCGACAAACTAGCGCTCAAATAGAAACCCGTTCCTTTCAAAAAATCCCTTGTTCTTTTCGACAGCCTGCGCGTAGTCGTCGTACTGATGAGCGTCGTAACCCTTCTCTCGGAACATCCGCTTCATCTTCGACTCCCACTTATCGTCGCGCCCGTTGAGATAGCCAACCACAAACTCGTCCCAGTCAAACAAGCGGCTGAGAAAAACCTTACTGAAGAAAGCGCGCAGTTTCGCGTTCGTCTGCAACTCAGCTTGAGACTTTTTATACGCCGCCTTCAGTTCACGATCCGCCAGCAAGGTTGCTTTTCGTTTGAGCGCTGGTCCGGGCCGGTAGATCTTGTGCAAACAGCCGAGCAACGTTGACGGGAACAACTTCGGCCGTGCACGTCCCCAAATGTGACGCTCGTCGAGCAATATCCCCGGCATCGCGTTTTGCGCGAAGAAGTGTCCATGCTCATGTTCGGGCAACACCAGCCCGTCATGGTCCATGAAGATCAGTTTCACGCGCCACTGGCCCGCTTCCCAAACACTGCGCAACCCGACGTTTCGCGCAACAAACGATTCACCGCGTGAATGACCTCTCACGCCGAGCATCGTTCCCCAGAACGTGGCCATCTGTTTGACCAGCGCTATAAAGATCTCATCCGCACGACGGCGGTTTTCCGGGATCGCAAAGGCTGCCTCGAGATAATTCTGATAGCCGTCGTATGGACCATCCGGAGCCTCGTAAACACCGAGCACTTCGTCCAGTATTTCATCCGCAAACTGCTTCGCGTCGTGAACGGTGTATGCTTTCTGAAGCCAACTGAAATAAGTGTCAGCCCCGTCCGCGGCCAGATACGTTGCGACTTTGTCCAAACGAAACGAGCTGGTCCCGCAGAGAACCGCCTGCGACGGCGCGACGTGACTGAGAAACTCGGAAGTCAGCGCCATGTCGCCCGGAAGCTGGGGCAAGTACTGCCCTTCCTCCTTCTTCAACGCTTCCACCGCATCCTTCATCGCCACGCGCATCTGGTCGAAACTCGCGCCACCAAATACACGCGGATCGGTGAAGTAACGAAACGACGGCACCTCATGACCGTTCAGCGGCACGCGATACACGGTGTTGCGCGAGACGTATGCCGGCATCGACGCATCCTCGCCGTGGATCAGCCGGTACATGAAACTCATCCGCGATGCACTCGACGCTTCGTAACGCAGCAGCCACTGCATACTGCCGCCGTCAAGACGATGCGAGGCCGGCACCCGATTGCCATTGCGTTTGTAGACGACGCTCAGCGGATTGCCGCGGCGTCCGGCTCGCTTGAGCTCGAGTTCGTATTGACTGCCCGGCGGCTTGATTACCAGGACAACGGTCGTTAGCGGATACTCAATCAGCGAGTTGATCGCCGAACCGGTTGAATCGGCAACCCAATAGACCCTCGCGTCGCGCGACAGCAGCTCGAGAATGCGCCGTTCATAC
>DASUPR010000201.1:0-4358 GCA_036281015.1 Pyrinomonadaceae bacterium | reverse complement strand
GATCGATCTCTTCGCGTGTAGCGCCAACCGTGATCAGAAAACGTTCGCCAACCAGATCTTTCTTCTGTCGCGGTCTCAAGATCTCCAACGCCGCCGCGACGATCTGCTCGGGTTCGCTCAAACGTCCCGGACCAATCGTTCCGCACGCCATCTCACCGGCATCGGGCTCGACTATGTGAACTCCATCCGCTCGCAATCGTTCGAGATTACGTTGCGTTGCCGGGTGCAGCAGCATCGTCGTGTTCATTGCCGGCGCGATCAGCACGGGCGCGGTGCAGGCGAGATACGTTGCCGTCAGAAAATCGTCCGCGACGCCATTCGCGAACTTCGCGATGATGTTCGCCGTGGCGGGTGCGACGACAAGCAAATCCACGGTCTGCGAAAACGTGATGTGCGCAATCGGATCGGGATTGTCGGGCGCATAATCGTCGACGATGACGTGCGATCCCGACAAAGCGCGAAAGGTCAGCGGCTGTACAAACTCGCACGCGCGCTTCGTCATCGCGACGCGAACGTTACAACCCGCTCGCTGTAATCCGCGCAGGACTTCCACGGCTTTGTAAGCAGCGACGCCACCGGAGACACCGAGAGCGACGTTCGGTTTGTTTGAAGGAGCTTGAGGATCTGACGCAGACATTGCGCTTAACGGAAAACGAAGATCAATGTAACATTGCCGAAAGACGGGCGCAATTTAGTCGACGGAAACGCTGCTATAATCCGTGGTCAATAATAAAAATACGACAACTCTCGAGCCAGGCGGCAACATCATGGCTACTCTCAAGGGAAGATCATCCGCTCTCTTAATCGTCGCTCTGCTATTGCTCGTGTGTGCACCCTCAGCCGCACGAGCCAACCAGGCTGTTAATCAAGTTGGACAACGTTCGGATGAAGAATTTGGCCCTGTCGTTCGCGCCTATCTCGGTTATCTCAAAAACGAGCAGGAGGTCGTGGACGACCGTGTCAGCCGCCACGAAGTCAGTCCGGCCTATTACCGTCACAATTCCAACCGCATAAAGGCTTTGCGCCAGATGGCGATTCGCCTCGCCCGCGAGACCGACAACGACTACCTGCCGGAGCTGGAAGCCGTCTCTGCCGGTGAATTGGGCCTGCTTTTTGGGCCACGGCCACCGGCGCCGTCGAGTCTGAAGGCCGGTGAGATAGTTCGGAACACGTTCAGATTCCTGGGAACCGTGCGATCCGGCGAGGTGTTTTATCTGTTTGCGCGGCTCGATCCGTACGAACAGGCCGAACTGGCCGAAAAAGAGCTCTCGACCAAGACCGCGGGCGCGGGCCCCGAGAAAAATCAGAAGTAAAACGAAGAAAAACTTCGCTCGCTGGTCCATGACCTATGGTAGACTTTGGGCCGCAAAACGTCCCCCGGCGTTGACACAGTTTTGTGGCAAACTCAGTGCAAATGATTGTTGACACAGGGCTTTTATTAGTGTAATAAATCCCAAGCGTTACTAGCTTTTCAACGCGTAATTTCTGGCAATTAAGAGCTTTGCAGGTTTGTGCATCCACAGACTATAGTTTCCCACGACTGTTAGGCCGTCGCGGTACGCAATAAAGACCTTTGTGTTTCACATTACGGGAGGAAAGTTGATGATTAGCAAAACTTGGAGCCGCAAGTCCCTTGCGACTGCTGTGGCGGTAGCCGTTTTGAGTGCTTACTCAATGGTGGTGTTGGCCGCACCGGGCGCCAAAGCGTCAGGCGAGCTGTCGGTGTCAGGGCAAGTTACGGTGAACGGCCAAAAGGTAATTTCTGGCGGCACGGTGTTCTCGGATTCGACGATCAGCACCGCGGCTCAAAGCAACGCATCGGTGAACATTAGCAAGGTCGGACGTGTTGAGCTCGCTCCGAACAGCAATCTTCGCCTTAGCTTTTCGGACAACAGCATCACTGCGATGCTTGAAACCGGCAGTGCCCAGGTATCCACACTGGCCGGGACCACGGTTAATTTGACCACTAAAGACGGCACGGTTCTGGTCGACGGTACACAAGCGACTACCTTTACCGTGAGCGCGTTCCGCGGCCGCACGTCAGTTGCGACTCAGACGGGCGTTGCCGAGTTCCGCAGTGGCAACACCACGAAGCACATCGCCGCTGGCGAGAGTGCAACTGCTGGTGTTCCGAACCCGCAGACCGATGACGATGATGACGACATGAGCGGCGGCGCGTTGGCCGTGTTGCTCCTGGCTGTCGGTGGCGCTGTGGCGGGTGTGCTTTACGCCGCATTCCACAATAACGATCTGAACTTCGGCGGCGACGTTACCGTAGTCAGCCCGACCAAGTAGATTTCGCAAGTCGTCCGGCTTGAGCAGAAAAAACACTGTGGCACTGGTTACCAGCGCTGCGGTCACCTGAATTGACCTTGCGGGTCACGCGACTACTGCGCGTGGCCCGCAAGATTTTGTAGAGCCCTGAATCCTCTCGTTGTTAGGAAAGTCGCCTAGATGCATATTGCTGTTATTGGTACTGGTTATGTAGGACTTGTCACTGGAGCCTGTTTCGCTGAGTTTGGTGTCGACGTTACCTGCGTCGACGTGGACCAGGAGAAGATCGAGCGGTTGCTCGACGGCGTGATGCCCATCTACGAACCAGGCCTCGAACACCTGGTCGCCAAGAACACCCAAGCCGGACGTTTACATTTCACTACTGACGTGCGCCAGGCTGTCGAACAGGCGCTGGTCATCTTTCTTGCCGTTGGCACCCCGCCAAAGCCCGATGGTTCGCCGGATCTCAGTTATGTTGAGGCTGCGGCCGGCTCCATTGCGGATTACATGAACGGTTACAAGGTGGTCGTAACGAAGTCGACCGTGCCGATCGGCACGGGCGAACTCATACGCAAGTTGATCGCCGAAAGAAAGAAGACCAAGGCTACGTTCGGTGTGGTTTCGAATCCGGAGTTCCTGCGCGAGGGCGCCGCTATCAACGACTTCATGCGTCCGGACCGCGTGGTGATCGGCAGTCGCGACGAGGAGGCGGTTGCGATCATGAAAGATCTGTATCGCCCGCTTTACCTGATCGAAGCGCCGTTTGTGATCACGTCTTTGGAAGCCGCCGAGTTGACGAAGTATGCTGCGAATGCTTTTCTCGCGACTAAAGTCTCGTTCATTAACGAGATCGCAAACCTGTGCGACAAGATCGGTTGCGACGTCCACGACGTAGCGCGCGCGATCGGCATGGACAAGCGGATCGGCAGCAAGTTTCTGCATCCCGGACCGGGTTTTGGTGGCTCGTGTTTTCCGAAAGACACGCGCGCGTTGGCGTCGGTCGCGCGGCAGTATGAATGCGCTTCGTTGATCGTCGACGCAGTGATCGAAGTGAACCAGCGTCAGGGCCAACACGTGCTCACGAAGATCCGCCAACTGGTTGGGGAGTTGAAAGGCAAGACGATCGCGGTGCTTGGTCTCGCTTTCAAACCTGAGACCGACGACATGCGCGAGGCTCCGGCAGTCGCAATCATTCACAGCATGGTCGCAGACGGCGCCAAGGTGCGCGCGTACGATCCGGTGGCGATGAACGAGGCGAAAAAGATACTTTCCGAAATCGTGTACGCCGAGGATGAATATGCGGCTGTTGCCGGCGCTGATGCGCTTGTGTTCGTGACGGAGTGGAACCAGTTTCGCGCGCTCGACCTGTCTCGCATTCGCGATTTGATGACGACGCCGAAAGTCGCGGACTTGCGCAACATTTACGATCCGGATGATATGAAGGAGCTTGGCTTCGAGTACGTGGGTGTAGGCCGGTAAACGATGTCACTAACGGGAACTGTAGTTGTCACAGGTGGAGCAGGTTTTATTGGTTCACATATCGCGTCTGCGCTGAGCGCCAGCGGCGCGCGCGTCAGAGTGCTTGACGATCTTTCGACGGGTCATCGCGAGAACCTGGACGAGATTGGCGGCGATATAGATTTCATTGAAGGCAGCGTCGCCGATGAAAGCGTTTTGAAGAAGGCGCTCGATGGCGCTGAGCTCGTTTTTCACGAAGCGGCAATTCCTTCCGTGCCGCGCTCGGTTGCTGAGCCAACCCAAACACACATTGCTTCGGTCGATGGTACTTTTTCGTTGTTGCTCGCGGCGCGCGATCAGAAAGTGCGACGCGTAGTTTACGCGGCGTCGAGTTCTGCTTACGGCGATCAGCCGACGCTACCGAAGTCGGAGCAGATGGCGCCGGATCCGTTGTCGCCGTATGCGGTGGCGAAGCTCGTCGGCGAGTATTACTGCCAGGTGTTCACGCGAGTTTATGGTTTGGAAACCGTTTCGTTGCGTTACTTCAACGTATTTGGACCACGACAGGATCCGGGTTCGCAGTACTCCGGCGTGGTTTCGCGTTTTATTAGTTGCTTGCTCGGTAA
>DASUPR010000200.1:0-17767 GCA_036281015.1 Pyrinomonadaceae bacterium | reverse complement strand
CGCCGAGGATCGTCAACGCCGAGCGCAGTTTGTTGCTGCGCAGCGTGTCGATCGCCATCAAACTCGATTCTTTGATGTCTTCGAATTTCATTCAGCCCTCAACGCTTCAATCGGATCGAGCTTCGCAGCGCGCCACGCGGGCCAGAGTCCGCTCACGATTCCGACCACAGACGACACGCCGACACCCAGCACCGCCGATGCGACACTCACCAGCAACGGAAAACCAATCAAGGCTGAGATCACGTAAGCCAGACCAAACCCGGTGCCGACTCCGATCGCGCCGCCGATCGCCGTCACCGTCACAGCCTCGATCAAGAACTGCGTCAGGATGTCTTTGCGGCGCGCGCCGATCGCCTTGCGAATACCGATCTCTTTCGTGCGCTCCGTCACGGACACCAGCATGATGTTCATCACCACGATGCCGCCGACCACGAGTGAGATCGCAGCCACGCCAATCGTCACGATGTAGATATTCGACGTCGCCGAACCGTAAAGATTGAGAAACACGTCCTGTGTCTCGAGTGAAAAACCTTCGTCCTCGGGCTCGTTCAGCGAGTGACCACGACGGTTGCGCATGATCGTGCGCACCTGGTCTTCGGCTGCTTCGAGTTGCTCGGCGGCAGGCACTTGAATAAAGACCACGAGCGAGCGCCGCGCGCCGTAAGCTTTTTGATACGTCGAGTAGGGAATGTAGACCACGTTGTCTCGCGAGAAGCCGAAGATCGAACCGAGCGGTTCGAGCACGCCCAACACGACATACGGACGGCCATCGATACGAATCTCTTTGCCGATCGCTTGATCCGCGGGCGCATCGGCAAACAGGTTCTTCAGCATGTCAGGACCGATAACGCAGATCTCGCGGCCCGACGCACCTTCGCTTTCACTCCAAATGCGGCCGACGTTCAGGCTTACGCCGTCGATATCAAACATCGTCAGCGGATCGACGCCGCGAATGCGCACGTTTTCCGCCTTCTGATCCTGGTACTTCACAGTTTCCATCGCGTTCGCGGCGATACCGACACGCCAGCACGAGGTACACAAACGCGCGATCGCTTCCGCGTCTTCATGCGTCACGTCTTTGCGGCGGTTGAACTTGATGAAGTCCTCGCGCGACGTGATGATTTGCGGGTTCTTGGAAATCGTGAAAACGGTCGAGCCTTGCGATGAAAACGTCTGGGCCACCGTTTGGTCCAGACCTTTGATGATCGTGACGACGGCGATCACGGCCGTGACGCCGACGATGATGCCCATCAACGTCAACGCCGTGCGCAGTTTGTTTGCACGCAGACTTCCGGTGGCGACGCGGAACGCTTCCCAGACTGCGGCGAGCCGGAAAGAGGGAATCGATTTGATTCGGTTTGGGACGACAGCGCGAGCGAGGGTGTAGCGCTGTGGCCTTGAGTCGTGCTCGCCACTTCGCTCCATTCTCAACTCTCTCCTATTTGATGCGTTCGTCTTTTTCGATCTGGCCGTCACGAATCGAAATCACGCGATGGGCACGTCCAGCGATGTCGTGCTCGTGCGTGACGACGATGATCGTGTTGCCTTCGGCGTGGAGCCTCTCGAAGAGATCCATGATCTCCATGCTGGTGTGGGAATCGAGCGCTCCGGTTGGTTCGTCAGCCAGCAGAATTGACGGGTGGTTAACGAGCGCACGGGCAATCGCGACGCGCTGGCGCTGGCCGCCGGAGAGCTCGTTGGGCTTGTGCATCATGCGGTCGGTGAGCTCCACCGCCTTGAGTGCCTGCTTCGCCATTTCGTGTCGTTGCGATGAGCTGATGCCGCCGTAGATCAACGGCAGTTCGACGTTGTGCAAAGCGGTAGCGCGCGCGAGCAGGTTGAACGTTTGAAACACAAAGCCGACTTCCTGGTTACGAATGCGCGCCAGTTCGTCGTCGTCCATCTCGGAAACGTTCTTGCCGTTGAGCCAGTACTGGCCCTGTGTCGGCGTGTCGAGACAGCCGATCAGGTTCATCAGCGTCGATTTGCCCGAGCCTGATGGTCCAATGATGGCGATGTACTCGCCGCGCGGAATGTCAAACGAAACACCGTGCAGCGCGTGGACCTTCTCCGTGCCCATCTGGTAGGTCTTCCAGATATTGCGCATCGAGATCAGCGACGACGGATCGTGGCCCTCGATCTGGGCCTGGGGCTTGATCACGTTTTCTGTCGGTGTGAGCGTGAGAGTCGCGTCGCTCATTAGGTGCCCTCGTTTCCGTTGGCATTGCCGGGTTTCTTGGTTTGCCGCGCGACAGTCATACCGTCCTTGAGCGTTTTCAGCACGCGGCTGGGACCACGCACGATCTCATCGGTAGCTTTCAAGCCGCTCGTGATCTCGATGTCGGCTTCGCCCGTGATACCCGTAGTCACTTCGACGAAGTGCACCTTGTTGCCTTCGATCACGTAAACGCCCTTTTGTGGCTTCGGTTTCTCGCCGCTCGCGGTCGCAGCCGGAACGCTGCTCGCGATGGTTGCGGACGGAGACGCGGCCGGGGTGGCCGCTTTTTCGACGATTGACTCGAGCGGCACGGCCAGCACGTTGTTCTTCGTGTTGGTCGTGATGGTGGCGGTCGAGCTCATGCCCGGACGCAGCGAGCTTTGAATGTCTTCCGGCATTTCGCGCAGTTCGAGCGTGACTTTGAACTCTTTCGCTTCCTGAACGTTGACGCGGTTGGATAAGCCGCCCGTCTGGTCAGACTTCGAAATTGCCAGCGGGTTTTTCTGAACCACTACGGCTTTGATTTCTTTGTCGCCGAGTGCGTCGACTTTGACCTTGGCTTGTTGGCCCACCTGAACGTTGTTGATTTCCGTTTCGTCGACGTTGACCTCGATGTTGATCTGCGACATGTCGGCGATGGTCATCAACGGCGTGGTTGAAAGTTGCGATACAGCGTATTCGCCGACGCGCGTCGGAATGTCGGCAATGACACCATTCAACGGAGATAGCTGAGTCGCCTTTTCGCGCTGGCTTGTTTGACCGCGCAACATCGCCTGTTGTTGGCTGGCGCGCATCTCGGACGACTTGATGCTCGTCTGTGCTTCCTTCACGGCGATGCGCTGTTGGTTGGCGCGTTCAGTTGCTTCCTTGACGGCGATCCTCTGGGCTTCAAGGTTCGCTTTCGCTGTTTCGAGAGCGATCTTGGCGTTGTCGTAATCGTCACGCGCGCGATCGTACTCGAGCCGCGACGAGACTCCGGATTCAACCAGTTCCGTGAAGCGCTTGAGTTCGCGTTGGGCCGAGTTCAGTGCCACCTGGGCCCGGTCGACGTTTGTCTGAAGCGCGATGACTTGTTGTTTGGCTGATTCCACTGAAGCTTCAGCGACGACGAGCGCCTGTTGTGCCTGGCTCACGGCGTTGCGCGCGTTCTGGACGTCGTTGATCGACGCCTGCGTGGCGGCCCATTGGGCTTCCTGGCTTGACTGTAGCTGTGTCGGATCGATGCGGACCAGCGGCTTGCCCTTGCTGACCATGTCACCCGGGTTGACGTAGATCTCTTCGATACGCCCCGGGACTTCGCTAGTGAGTTTGATGTAGCGGATAGGACGAATTTCGCCGGACGCGGTAACTGTCTGTTTGAGTTCCGGTCTGACTTCGAGCTTAACCGTCACGACTTCAGGCTCTTCCTTACGGCTGGCGATCACGCTGATGATCACGATCGCGGCGAGCACGGCCACGGCGACCACGGCGATAATAATCTTCTTTTTTCGACTCACTGCCATTCTCTGGGTTCCTCAGGTTTCGACGGGGCTATTATCACGAAGTAGCTAGTACGGGAAAACTTATCAAACTGTTTCATTTTAGAGCAAACCGGCAAACGCATTTGGAAGCACAAAAACGCCAAATGGTTTGCGACGCATAACCGCACTAAGTATCGACGTTCAAAACGCTCGGGGCGTTAACACTCGCGCCGCAGGCGCGTTTCGCGTTAGAATTGCTCGCTTTGAGAAGCACTGCGTAATGATTACCTGCGACAGGTGCAAAACAGAAAACCTCGACGGATCGCAGTACTGCGATGAGTGCGGTGCGCCGCTCCGGCCCAACGGACGCCTCGCGCCGCCATATCAGCCGCCGGGAAGCCCGTATCAGCCACCAGGCGGTTACCAGCCACCTGGCGGTTATCAAGCGCCCGGCAATTACCAGAGTCCCGGCGGAAACGGCAATCACGCTTCGTCGCAAGGTACACATCCCGAATTGGCCGGCGGCAGACGCGTCTCCGCAGGATTGAGTTTGTCTGGAATACGTCCGCCAAGCAAACCGCACGCACGGCTCGTCATCGAAAAGGGTCGCTCGAGCGGAAAGCAGTTTATGTTGAGCGATACGGAAGCGCACATTGGGCGCTGGGACGCTGACGGCGGTATCTTCCCCGACGTCGATCTCGATACCGACGATCCCGAAGCAAAAGTCTCGCGCCGGCACGCTCGCATCACATTGAGTAATGGTCAGTATTTTTTAGAAGATCTGGGATCGACGAACGGTACGTTCATCAATCGTGGCAAGCGATTGCCCCCTGGACAGCGTCAGGCGCTTTGTGACGGCGACGAAATCATTGTCGGAAAAACGTTCCTGCGCTTCCACATAGTCAAATAGACCAAATGGCCGAATGCAATGCATGCGGCGCCCGCGTCTCGCCCGGTGAACACTTTTGCGGGAACTGCGGCACGCAGCAGATTCCAAGCTCCCCTGAACTGAAAACTGTCGCTGCCAATCTCAGCGAGGACGGCGAAGTGCACATCGCGCAGCCGCCGCCGGCAGAGGCCGAGCCACCGGCTTCCATTGCTGAACCCGAACCCGAACCACCGATCTCCGCGGCAATCGGCGCTGAACCGACACCAGTTTCTTCCGCTTCACTCGGCGCTGAACCGACACCAGTTTCTTCCGCTTCACTCGGCGGCTCTTACACGGACAACGTTCATCTCGAAACGACGGCGACTCCGCGCGGCACGGGCGGAAAGCGCGCCGGTGTCAAACAACTCGAGCCGAACACGATTCTCAATCATCGCTACGAGATCGTTCGCCGCATCGGCGGCGGCGGCATGGGCGCCGTTTATCTCGCTAAAGATCGCAACCTCGGCGACGCGCCGCGCGCGGTAAAAGAGATGGTCGAGTCGCATCTCGATCCGATGCAACACGAAAAGGCGATTGGCGACTTCAAACGCGAGTCGCTGCTGCTGACGTCACTCGAACATCCGTGTATCCCGACCATCTACGACTATTTCTACGACGAGGCGTTGAGCCGTTTCTATCTCGTGATGAAATACATCTCGGGCGGCGATCTCTCTTCGCGCATGCGCGCCGCAATCGGCGGCAAGATCGACGAGAAGACTGTTACCGACTGGGGAATGCAGGTCGCCGACGTGCTCGACTATCTCCACTCGCGCCCGAAGCCGATCATCTATCGCGATCTCAAACCCGCGAATTTGATGATCGACGGCAACACCGGCCGCGTGATGCTGATCGACTTCGGCATCGCACGCTGGGTCTCGCAACAGGAAAAGGGCGTCACTGCTGTCGGCACGATGGGCTACGCGCCGCCGGAACTTTTCAGCGGCCGTGTGCAGCCGGCGTCAGACGTTTACAGTCTCGGCGCGACGATGTTTCACCTGTTGACCGGCGCCGATCCACAGGACAATCCGCTGCTGATTTTCGACTTCTCGAAGAACCCGCGGCCGCGTCAGATCAATCCCGCAATCTCGACTGAGATGGAACAGATCCTGATGCGCTCCGTCGAGTACAAACCGGAAGATCGTTTCCGCACGGCAGGTGAGCTGAGAAACGAGCTGGTGAGACATCTCGAGAATTTGATGACCGGACGCGTCAGTTACGGCATACCCACGCCGAACATCGGCAGCGAGACCACGCAAATGCAGACGGTCTACTGCGGTTTCTGCGGTGGACGTATTGCTGCTGACGACGTTTTCTGTGCGCATTGCGGAGCGCGTCAGCCACTCGTGCCGGCAGGTCAGAGTGCGATGCTGCACACAGTGAGGCCCACGGCGAAGCTCGTCGTCACCGGAACGACCGAGCTTGACGCTTCGTTCATACTGCAGAAAGACAGCAACCTGCTCGGACGCACGGATCCACACTCGAATATCTTTCCCGAGATCGATCTGTCGCGATTCGATCCGGAAACGAAAGTATCGCGCCGTCACGCACGCATTTGGCTTGAAGGCGAAACATTTTTGGTAGAAGATCTCGGCTCGGTTAATGGAACTGTAATTAACGACTCCGTCAGACTTGCGCCCAGACAACCTCGTGTACTCGACAGCGGCGACAAACTCCGCGTCGGGGAAACGACGTTGCATTTCCTGGTGGGGTAGAAGATTTCCTTGTCGTCAGTGTCTAAATACGCAGGAAAACCTCCGGCACCCTCGCCACTGAGGCCACGGATGACCCGGACACATCTTGGCGTGCCTTTCCCTCTCCGGTGTGGCGCGTTCCTGATCGACTACATTGTGCTCGTTTCACTGGTCGTATTGGGTACCCTTTTTGCGCGTATGCTTGGTGGGGGTGCGCGCGCGGCCGGTAATTCGGCGGAGACTGCCGCGATAGCGCTGGCGGTCGTGGTGGCTTTGTTCAATCTCGGCCTGTTGCCGGGTTTGACGGGTCTGACGCTCGGAAAGTGGGCGACGGGTTTGCGCATTCAGCGCGTTGATTCAGGAAACCCGGGAATCGGACGCGCGCTCTTGCGCCACTTTGTGGGTTATCCGCTTTCGTTAATTACGCTGGGGATTGGTTTCTTGATGGCGGGCTTCACCGTGCATGGCCGTGGCTTGCACGATATGATTGCCGGCACCGTTGTTGTTCGTGAAGGTTCGTTGTAGTTGGAAAGCGATCAGTGTCTGAGAAATGACCGAGCTAATAGTTAAATACCCCGACCGTGCCCCCGACCATTTTCCGCTCGGGCGCTTGCGCATCACCATCGGCCGTTCCGCCCGGAACGATCTCTGTATCCCGGATCCGTTTGCTTCGCGTGTGCATGCAGAAGTGCGCCGTGAAGGTGAAGAGTATGTGTTGCAGGATCTCGGCTCCGCGAACGGAACGCTTTACAACGGCGCCACTGTCGACGGTGCGGTGCACCTGACTTCCGGCGGCCGCATTCAGATCGGCGAAACTGAGATCATCTTCGACGATGGCTCCTACAACTCGAGTATGGGCGCCACGATGATCACCGACAACACCAACTCGCTTCCCGAAGCGACGATTGCGCTCGCTTCAAGCGACCGGACCACGTCGGGATTGCTCGAGGCGATCGAAGGCGCGCGTACGCAGCCCGAAGAGATCGCCACCACGTCGACGGACCATAAAACCAAACACGGCGATCTGCTCGCGCTGATCAGCAAAGTGGGTATCACGCTGCTTGCTTCGGCGACGCTGAATGAAACGTTGGAACAGATCGTTTCGCTCGTGTTTGAAGCGGTGCCGGCGGATCGTTGTTTGATCATGATGCGCGATCAGGGCAGCGAGGATCTGCGCGTTGCAGTGGCGCGCTTGCGCGATCGTGTTGGTGAAGTGGGTGAGATTCGCGTGAGCCGCAACGTGCTCGATGAAGTTGTGATTCGCGGGAAGTCGGTGTTGACGTCGGACGCGCAGCACGATCCGCGTTTTGCGAGCGGCACGATGGTGTTGCAGGGTGTGCGATCAGTGTTGGCGGTGCCGCTCGGCGTTGCGGACAAAGTGTTTGGCATCATCTACGCGGATTCGCCGATTGCGGAGGGCCGGTTTACTGAAGACCATTTGAAGGTTTTGACGACGCTCGCGTCGGTCGCGGCGATTCGCGTGGAGAATGCGCGGCTGGTTGAGGCGCGTTTGGAACGTGAGCGGCTTGAACGTGAGCTGGCGCTGGCGAGTGAGATTCAGCAGCGTTTTCAACCGACAGCGCCGCCGCACGTCGATGGTTACGAGCTTCAGGGGATCAGTTTTCCGTGTTACGAGATTGGCGGTGACTATTACGACTTCATCGAGCGCGAAGACGGGCGGTTGGTGATTGCGCTCGGCGATGTGTCGGGCAAGGGAACTGCGGCGGCGTTGTTGATGTCGTCGTTGCACGCGGCGATTCACGCGCAGTCGGCGTCGCACGATTCGCTGGTTGAGACGATCTCGGCGGTTAATCGTTATCTTGCGGATAACATTCCCGCGAATCGGTTCGTGACGTTGTTTTATGCGGAGCTCGATCCGGAGTCGGGCGCGTTGTCGTTTTTGAATGCGGGGCATAATCCGCCCTTGATCGTGCATGCGGCTGGGACTGTGGAGCAGCTTGCGTCGGGAGGTTTACCGCTCGGGATCAAGCCGGACGCTGAGTATCGCGAAGGGCGCACGCGGTTGCAGCCGGGAGATGTGCTGGTGATCTACTCGGATGGTGTGACTGAAGCGGTGAGTCCGAGTGGTGAAGAGTTTGGAGCGACGCGTCTGTATGAAGTCGTGTCGCGCAACGTCAACGCCTCCGCCGCGGGAATCCGCGATCGCATCGAGTCGTCGCTGACAAAATTCGCTCAAGGCACCAGCGCCGCCGACGACATCACCCTCGTCATCGTGAAGCGCCAGGCGGAAGCAAGACTCACCGCCAGCGCCGGTGACTAAAGCTCAGGTATCAGGAACCGACCAACGAAGTTGGTGCGTTTCTGATCATAACGTCCGCTCATGTTGTCGTAACCGACAAAACCCATCGCCTCATACCGCGCCGGCGTTGCGACGTCTTTCCTGTGAACCCTGCGAAACTGGTGATTCAACACCCACTCGACCTTCACCGTGTTCTCCACTGAACGCCCGAAGATCTTCCGCGACAGTTTCCAGTCGCCCACGAGATTTTCAAGCAGCTCATCCTTGAAGATCCGGTTTGGACCATCGAGCGGCTCCTGACCCGCGGCGAACTGCGCGCCGGTGCAGCAGAGAGCCAGCGCAAAAGCGACAGCGAAAGCATGGCGGAGGATGATTGTTTTCATTAGGGCATGGTAGTGTAAAGCAGTCTTGAACCTTGACCCAGACACTGATATCGGCGGCGCGCAGCACCGCTTTCCGGAGACGAACCAGTCGGCGATCGTGCGCGCGCGCAGCACGGACCAGGTCGTGCGGCAACGCGCGTTCGAGACGATTCTCGCAAGCTACTGGAAACCGGTGTACAAGTATGTGCGCCTCAAGTGGCAGGCCGGCAACGAGGACGCGAAAGACCTGACGCAGGGCTTCTTTGCGAACGCATTCGAGAAGAACCATTTCGCAAACTACGACGCGTCGAAAGCGAGTTTTCAAACGTTTCTGCGCACGTGTCTCGACGGCTTTGTCGCCAACGAACGTAAGGCCGGCGTGCGACTCAAACGCGGCGGCGATTTCGAACACTTTCAATTCGACTTCGTGGCTGCGGAAGACGAGTTTGCAGCGCACACTGCCGCGGTGAACGTAAATCCCGAGGAGTATTTTCATCGCGAGTGGGTGCGTTGGATGTTTACGCTTGCTGTTGACACGTTGCGACAACGCTGCGAAGCGTCAGGTAAGACAATCCATTTTCAGTTGTTTGAGCGTTATGATTTAGCTGACGAACCTGTTTCGTACGCGTCGTTAGCGCAGGAGTTTGGGTTGGACCAGACAACGGTCACCAACTACCTCGCCGCGGCTCGCCGCGACTTCCGCCGCGTCGTAATCGAAAAGCTGCGCGAGATCACCGCCACCGAAGAAGAGTTTCGCAATGAAGCGCGTTCGCTGCTCGGAGTGGAAGTGAAATGAAGTGGATTTCCGATACCCGCTTGGACCATCTTCGCGAGCTCGCAACCAAGCCCGATTTTAGTGCGACGAAATACCGGCTACTCAACGAACTCGCCTCCGGCGGCATGGGCACCGTTTATCTTGCCGAAGACACCGAACTCAACCGGCGCGTAGCAATCAAAGTCCTCAACGCGCCCGATCTGACCAGCGATCTGCATCAACGCATGGTGCGCGAAGCGCAGATCATCGCGGGCCTGGAGCATCCCGGCATCGTTCCCGTGCACGACGTCGGCACGGTCGCTGACGGCCGTGTTTTCTACGCGATGAAGTACGTGCGCGGGAGTCGTTTGGATGAGTACGCCGCGCATACCGAATCAATTGGCGAACGTTTGCGCAAGTTTCAGTCAGTTTGTGACGCAGTCGCGTTTGCGCACGCGCACGGCGTGATTCATCGCGACTTGAAACCGCAGAACATCATGATCGGATCGTTTGGCGAGGTGCTCGTGCTCGATTGGGGCGTCGCGAAGATACTGCGAAAGCGCGAGCCGCCAATGTCATTGGAGGCATCGCTTGAGGCAGACACGTTGATCAAAAATCCTGACGACACGCGGCACGGCACCGTCATCGGGACACGCAATTACATGTCGCCGGAACAGGCGCGCGGTGAAATAAACGAGCTCGACGAGCGTTCCGACGTCTACTCGCTTGGCGCCGTGCTCTATTTCCTTTTGACGAATCGTTCACCTACAGATGCGCGGCCGAGAACGTTGAATCCGAAAGTCAGTAAAGCAGCCGAAGCCGTTTGCCTGAAAGCGTTGTCGCTGGAACGCACGGCGCGTTACGCAACCGCGGCGGAATTATCGAGCGACATTGGCCGGTTGCTGGACGCGGAGCCCGTGTCCGCATATCGGGAGACTGTGCTCGAAAAGGTCGGCCGTTGGGCCGGCAAGAACCGTTTCCTGATACTTTTGGTGCTCGCCTATCTCGTGATGAGAATTTTTTTGATTTTCACGTCTCGCAGTTAAAGGTTTTTCACCGCCCGTTTAATAGAAGACCAGAGAGCTAAATTAACTAGCTTGTTAACGAAGGAGAACGAAAATGTCCAAACCCCTGCTTGGTGTAATACTCGGCGCGATACTCGGCGCCATCGACGGACTCACCGCGTGGTTCACCCCCGCCGTGCGCGATCAGCTCACCGGCATCGTGATCGGCTCGACCATCAAAGGCATCATCGCCGGAATCGCGATCGGTTTCTTTGCGAAGAAGTTTCATTCGCTGCCGATCGGGATTCTGTTTGGCGCGATAGTGGGCGCGATTTTGGCCTACATCATCGCCGCGATGCAGGGTGGCTACTATTTCGAGATCATTCTGCCGGGCACGATCGTTGGTCTGATCGTCGGCTTTGCGACCCAGAAGTACGGATCGAATCCACAAACCGCTTCATAAAAGGAGACTATAAATGCCAAGAGTTGTTCACTTCGAGATACACGCCGGCGATCCGGAGCGTGCAGTTAAGTTTTACGAGACGCTGTTTGGTTGGAGCTTTCAAAAATGGGAAGGACCAATGGAGTACTGGATGGTCATAACTGGTCCAGATGATCAACCCGGCATCAACGGCGGCTTAATGCGTCGCCAAGGTGAAATTGATGGCCAGGCGGTGATTGCTTACGTCTGTGTTGTTGACGTTGCGGATGTTGATGCGTCGTTGCAGACGGCGCTCGATAACGGCGCGCAGCTCGCATTGCCGAAGATGCCGATTCCCGGTGTGGGCTGGTTGGTCTACTGCAAGGACACGGAAGGAAACATTTTCGGGATGATGCAGAACGATCCGTCAGCGGGTTAGCGGCGGGTCATTCCAAAACGTAGGCATCCATCTTCAGCAGCAGTTGGAGTTGTTCGGGCGTCAGGGGATACTCTTTGGCGCCCAGTTTTATTGCCGCTTCTTCGGCGGTCGCCATCTTGCGAAAGGCTGAATACGAAACCTTTATAGAACAGTACTGTGCGTCGTTACCGGTAAACGTCGCTTCTCCTTGCATGACCGGTTTTCCATTTGCGATGAACTCGACCGGAATGGTTGCGTTGAAGCGCGGTTTCCTGGAATACGAAGCGACGAGGAATGAAACTTCTTCCGGTGGCGGGGCTTTTCTTCTTCTGGCGTCGCCTTGAAGTTTGAAATGCGGCATGACGGTTATTCCATAACCGCCGGGTTGGCCGTCGAGTTGGAGTGTGCTGGCGGAGGAGACGTCGGTTCGGTCCTCGGTCGCGGAATAACCGGCGGTGATTTCAGTGTCAGTCAGCGCCGGCAAGTATGGGGCGGTGTATTCCGTGGGCCGTCCGTCCTTTCCGAATACGAAACTGTCCAGGGTTTGGGCTCGATGAAATACGACAAACTGAGTTCGTCGGCGAAGGAAGACCACGGCGATCCAATTGACGGCAGTCGAGCGTGAATAATGCGCGCTGACGATTTGCGCGGTCTCCTGCGCTCGCAGAGCGCGCTGTTGCCGGGAGCTGTCGTTTAAAGGGGAATTGATAAACGTGACGCTCAGCGTTCCACGATTCACGCCCTGACTAAGGTGAACGTCAATCTCGTCGCCAAACTTATTTGTCAGGGCGACTTGAAGAGTCTGAAGCTCGCCAAACGATTTGACGGCGTCCTTGAGACAACCCGCTGTGAACAGCGAGGAGATGAGGATCGCGGCGAGGAGTTTTCGTTGTGGGAGGAGCATTTTGTATTTTTTATGTGAGCCTGCTAATCGCTCGGCTTACCCTGGAGCAGCGGCTCTGACTTCACGGTCTGCGGGCCGTTCTCGTTGCAGATCGCAAACGAGCCGCCTTCGTACATCGTGACTCCGGCGAACTGGCCCTTCGCGTTGAGGATGTAAAAATTGATGCCGAAGTTGGGCAGTCCACGGCTGTTCAAGAGCCGCTTCTCGATCGTGTTCGCCTTGATGCGATTCAACACTTCCATGCCCGCGTCTTTCGGATGCGCTCCGCGACGCATCTCTTCGACGATCACAAACGAACACAGATTAAAAAGATTCGCTTCGCCACGGCCCGTCGATCCGGCAGCGCCGACTGCGCCGTCGACGTAAAGCCCGGCGCCGAGAATCGGTGAGTCGCCGATTCGGCCCGGAATCTTCCACGCGAGCCCGCTGGTCGTAGTGACGCCGCAGATCTCGCCTTTCGCGTTGATGCCGTCGCAGTTGATCGTGCCGTGCAGGTTTTCTTCGCGCAGTATTCCCTGGGCCAGCATCTCCAACGCTACACGCTGACCGGCCGCAGCGCGTTTGGCCGGGTTGAGGTAGTGCTCGGGATCGGTGCGACGTTTCCACTCGAGCCACTTCTTACGCGAGTTCTCGGTGTTGAGGTCGTCTTCAATCTTGAAACCCATGTTGCGCGCGAAATCCTGCGCGCCTTTGCCGACGATGAGGTGGTGGTCCGTGTTCTCCATCACGGCTTTCGCCACCAGCGACGGCGTCCGCACGCCTTCGAGCGCAGCGACAGCGCCCGCGCGCTTCTTTGGACCATGCATCACTGACGAGTCGAGTTGCACGACTCCATCCGCATTCGGCAAACCGCCGTAACCAACACTATCGTCGAGCGGATCGAGCTCGACGATGTTCACGCCCGCGATCACGGCGTCGAGCACATCCGAACCGCTCGTCATCATCGTGAACGCCTTCTGCACCGCGGTCACGTTGCCGCCATTCTTGAAACGGTTCCCATTCGCCGACGCAATCACCAGCGGCTTGACGGCGCTCTGCGTCAGGATCGTCGGAAATCCAGAAGCTTCTTTACTGGTGGCGGCGAGCGTCAAACCGGCAACCGCACCGGTGCGCATGAAGTCACGGCGTTTTATCTTTTTAGTCATAGGCGTCGCATTATAGATCAAGAAAGATCGAGCGCTTCTTTAATTCTTTCGGCGGTCTTTGGGCCGATGCCGTCGACCTGGTCGAGGCCGCCGCCGGAGACGAAGGACTTCAGGTCCGCAAGGGAAGAGACTTTGAAGCGCGTGTGCAAAAGGGCGGCGGTTTTTGGACCAATGCCGGGGATTTCGGTGAGATCGAGAACAGTTTCCGGCGTCTCGGCTATGAGCCGCTCCCAGGCGTCGAACGTTCCTCGTTCGAGGAGATCGATCACTTTACCCGCAATTGCTTTGCCGACGCCGGGAATTTCCTGCAAGCCTGTGAGGCCTTCCTTTTCGGCGATCTCTTTCAGAGGCGTGGGCCACACTTCGATCGCTTCGGCGGCGTTGCGATACGAGCGCAGGCGAAACGGATCGTCGCCGCGAATCTCCATCAGTGCGGACAGGCGGTGGAATCGGCGAGCGATCTCTGCGTTATTCATCAGTTCACGATCCGGTCTTTTGAGTATGTGCTAGTCTAAACTCGCGAGCGCAGTAATATCCAGCCCGCGATATTCATCAGAAGGGAGCAGCACAGTTGAACGAAACGAGAAGACACCTCTTGGCGAGTCTTACTGCGGCCGGCGCGGGCGCGTTGTTGATCGGTTGCCGCGCCAACCCGAGTGGCCCGAGTGGCCCAACCGGCACAGGCAGCGCGACAAACGACGATGGTCGTGAACCCGCGCCGGGTGAAGTCGTGCCCGAGGAGGTTTCGGCAGTGGAAGACTTGATGCGCGAGCATGGCATCTTGCGTCGCGCGCTGATGGTGTATCAGGAGTCGATGGTGCGACTACGGCAGGACGCGGCGTCAGTGCCCGCCGAAGCACTCGAAAAGACGGCGAAGTTGTTTCGCGTGTTCGGCGAAGACTATCACGAGCAGCGTTTGGAAGAGGCTTACATCATTCCGATGATCAAAAAGGTGCAGGGACCGGTCGCGATCTATGCCGACGTGCTGGTGGCCCAACACGCGCGCGGCCGCGAGATCACGGATTATTTGTTGTCAGTTACCCAGGGCGATCGCATTGCGACGAACCAGGTCGATAGTGTGACGAAAGCGCTCGAATCTTTTGTGCGCATGTACGATCATCACGCCGCGGTTGAAGACACGGTTATCTTCCCGGCGTGGAAGAAGCTGACGGGTGAACAGGAATACAACGAGCTGGGCGAGAAGTTTGAAGAGATCGAACACGAGATCTTCGGCGAGGACGGTTTTGAAAGCGCGTTGCGGCGAATGGAGGAGATCGAGAGCAGTCTTGGTCTAACAAATCTGGAGATGTTTACAGCGCCGCCCCTGCCAAAGTAATATCCTCACACAAAACAAAAAATCGGACGGAGGTTCCTCACAGCAACTCCGCAGGCACCTCAAACCTTAAACCTCTCGAATTCTTAAGGAGCCAAAATGTCGTACATACAATTCGCCGAAGAACCCGATCAGGAAGAACGCATCGCCAAACTCCGCCGTGAAGTGGAAAAACTAGGCGGCGGCACGATGTCGCTGGAATCAATGCCGGCTGACATGGAAGAAGAGTTTCTGCGCCACGTGCTCGAGTATGAAAATGCTGAGCCGATCAGTCTGTTACGGTTGTTGGAGAACTCGGGGTTGGAAGTACCGCCACCGGAACAGTTCGACGATGAGAACATCACGATCAAACTGAAAGTGCTCATCGATCGCATGGCGTCGTTGGGCGCGTACCTGGTGCACACGGATCACCTCTCGGATCGCGCGCTTTACGAGTATCTCTATCACGACGGTTTGCGTGAGGAGGCGGTGTTGTTTCCGGAGAATCCGAGTTACGCGTACATGATCGATCTCACGGGCAGCGGCAGCGAGGAAGACAACCAGATTTATTTGAAGTACTACGCGGATGAGCAGTACAGGCAGCAGTGGGCGAACGACTGGCCCGACGACGTGTTACCCGATCGTGAGGCGCCGCCGTTCGATCGGGATCGGTTTTTACCTCAGTCTCCAATTGGCTGAAGCTGAAATCTGTGTAATCCGTGGTTAAGCGACGATCATCGTGCCCGTGCCTTTGTCGGTGAAGACTTCGGAGAGCAGGGCGTTGCGGTTGGTGCCGCTGATGATGTGGGCGGAGTGAACTCCACGACGCAGCAGTGTAGTTATGCTTTGCAGTTTGGGAATCATTCCGCCTGTCGCGGCGCCGCTCGCGATCAGTTCGTCGGCTTCGGCGGCGGTCAGCCGCGAGAGCTTGGTCTGCGCGTCGTCGGGTTTTAGATAGATGCCGTCGACGTCGCTGAGCAGGATCAGTTTCTCGGCCTGTAACTGAACAGCGATCTCGGCGGCGATCGTGTCGGCGTTGATGTTGAAGACGACGCCTTCGTCGTCGGCTGCGAGCGAGGAGATCACCGGCAGGTAACCGTGGTCCAACAGCACGGTGAGCAGCCGCGAGTTGATCTGCACGACGTCGCCGACATAGCCGAAGTCTACCTTGTCGCGGACCCCGGTCTGGCGATTCAGTATTTCTTTGGGCGGCCGCTTCGTGGCATGCACGATGTTGCCGTCCACGCCGGACAGGCCGACGGCTTCGATGCCGCGCTGGCGCAGCGCGGCGAGGATGTCGGTGTTGATCTTGCCGGCGAAGATCATCTTCGCCATTTCGAGCGTGGCGTCGTCGGTGACGCGGCGGCCCTCGATGATCGTCTGTTCGACGCCGAGTTTCGACGCGAGGTCGCTGAGTTGTTTGCCGCCGCCGTGAACGACGCAGATGCGAATGCCGACTTGATGCAACAGTGCAAGCTCTTCCGCGAGCGAGGCCAGGTTTTCGTGGTGTTCGGTAACTTTGCCGGAGAGTTTGACGACGAACGTCTGGCCTTTGAAGCGCTGGATGTACGGCAGCGCTTCGCGGAGGAGATCAAGGCGGATTTGGTCGCCGATTGTCGGGTGAGTAGCGCTCATAGGATTTTTGCCAGCACGGCCTTTTGCACGTGCAGTCTGTTTTCCGCCTCGTCGATAACGACAGACGCTTGTGAATCAATCACGCCGTCAGTAACGATCACATTGCGCCGCACAGGCAAACAGTGCATGAATATCGCCTTATTGGTTCGGGCCATTTTGTCTTCATTCACGATCCACTGGTCTCTAAACTGCGCCCTGTGCGCTAAATCCCGATCTGTTTCACCATAAAACTGTTTTCCACCCCAGCTCTTCGCGTAGATCACCTCCGCGCCCTCAAAAGCCGCGTCGATATCGTTTGTGATCTCAACACTGCCGCGCGTGCGTATGGTCGCGATCAATTCCTCGTCGAGTTCGTAACCCGGCGGGTGCGCGATGACGAGATCGTGGCCCATCTGCGCGGCCGCCAGGGCGAA
The DNA here is from genome assembly GCA_036281015.1 of Pyrinomonadaceae bacterium. Lineage (GTDB taxonomy): Bacteria > Acidobacteriota > Blastocatellia > Pyrinomonadales > Pyrinomonadaceae > PSRF01. The sequence continues at coordinate 842 of DASUPR010000200.1, read as the reverse complement.
ACTGTTCGGCACGGCCATCGGCAAAGCTTTTGGATGCCAGGCCCAGGTCAGCACCACACGTTTGCGGCCGGCGCCGAGTTTTTCGCGAATCGTCATCATGTCGGCCGCGGACTGACACGGATGATGCATCGCGGATTCGAGATTGATGATCGGCACTGAAGCGTATTTCGCGAACGCGTTGAGCACCGGATCGGTGCGCTCTTCCTGCCAGTCTTTCAACGCGGCAAACGTGCGCACGCCGATCGCGACGCAGTAACGTTCGAGCACGCGCACAAACTCCGCGACGTGTTCGGTTTTGTCGCCGTCCATCACCGCGCCCTCTCGGTGTTCGAGCGTCCAGCTCGTTCCGCCCGGTTCGAGCACGACTGCATTGCCGCCGAGTTCGTAAATACCGACCTGCATCGAGGCGCGCGTACGCAAGCTGGGGTTGAAGAAGACCAGCGCGATCGATTTACCAGAAAGGGATTTTTCGTGACCGTCGCTATGCTTGAAACGCAAAGCGGACTGAATAAGTTGATCCAGATCGCAATCAAGGGTGCTCAGGAAGCTATTCATCGTCTTATCCCTTTCCTAAAGCACTCACAAAAAGGTCGACCTCCGCTGTTTGCAGACACAACGGTGGTAGCAAGCGCAGCACGTTAGGATTGCTCGACGTTCCGGTGATGATCTTGCGCGCCAGCAACTGTTGATGAACCGATGTGGCTTTGTCGGCGAATTCGATTCCGAGCAATAAGCCGCGGCCGTGAACTGCAACGACCTGGTCCGCTTCCGTTAACCGCTCACGCAAATACGCTTCAACCGTTTTCACATTCGCGAGCATGTTGTCGGCTTCGATCGCTTCC
>DASUPR010000199.1:0-5855 GCA_036281015.1 Pyrinomonadaceae bacterium | reverse complement strand
AGCTCGACGCCTCCTGGGCCGAATGAGATCGACGACGCGCGACAGTTCGTGTTCTGGCAGTACAAGGATTTTCTGCGGCGCGATCCCGATCCACCGGGTTGGGACCACTGGACCAACGAGATCACGCAGTGCAGCAATGCTATCTTCCGCCGTCCGGGTGAGAGTGAGGCGCAGTGTACTGAACGCAAGCGAGAGAACACGAGTGCGGCGTTTTTCGTCTCGCCTGAGTCGCAGAACATCGCGTACTTCGTGTTGCGTGTGTATCGCGGGTCGTTGGGCCGCATGCCTTTCTTTGGCGGCGGCAATGGATCTGCTGACGAGTTCACGCGAGATGCTGCGACAGTCGGACAGGGAATCATCGTCAACAACGCACTGGACCATAACCGGATCAATACCAACAAGCAGGCGTTTGTAAATGCGTTCGTGACGCGAGCTGACTTCAAGGCGATCTACGATCCTTTGACCAACGCTCAGTACGTCGATCGTCTGTTCCAAACGACAGGTGTAACGCCTTCAGCCGGCGATCGGCAGGCGCTGATCGATGGCCTCAACGGCGGCGGCGAGACGCGAGCGAGCGTGCTATTCAAGGTCGTCGACGGAACGACGACCGGTGTAGGCGGTCTGCTGACGTTCAATACGACCTACGGCAAAGCCTTCTACGACAACCTCTTCAACGCGGCGTTCGTGCAGATGGAATACTTCGGCTATCTCCAACGCGACCCCGATCCCGGCGGGTACAATTTCTGGCTCGACAAGCTGAACACGTTCGGCGACTGGGTCAACGCCGAGATGGTCAAGGCCTTCATTAATGCCCCCGAATATCGCGCCCGCTTCGGCGCGCCTTGAGCTAATTGCTCAATCGCGCGCCATTTTTCTATAATCACTATCCCGATTGGGAGGCAACTGATTCAGTTACCTCTGCCTCTTAAGTTCCTCGCCAGGATGCCCATCAGGTAGAGAAGGTGTGAAATGAAAAAGAAGAAAACCAAACCGGTCCAGTCCGCCAGGAGATTGCCTCGCCGGTCACTAATCATCATCGCTGCGATAGCCCTGGTATCCCTTGCGGCAGTCACAGTTATCTCGAGACAGTCGGCCAGCGGCAAAGCCGAAGGCACACCAAAGATAACGACTGAAACGGCCAACGCAGCCGGCAAGAAATACACGAAGGTGAAGGTCGGCAATCAGGAAGTTTACGTCGACAGTCAGACCGGGAAGATCAAGCCGCTGACACCGCAGGAAGCGCAGGAGCTGGCGCAGGGCCTGAAAACGATGCTGGACAAGAACAAGTCGTCCGAAGGGCTCGTCGAGGAACACCACGCTGACGGGTCAGTCTCGATCGACCTCCAGGGACGGTTTCAGAACGTGACTGTTGCTCGTGAGAATGAGGATGGCACGGTTACAACGTCCTGCGTCGATACGCCTCGTGCGGCGGCAAACTTCTTCGGGATCGATCCGAAGCTGGTCGAATCCAACCCTCAGGCGCCTAAACCTGTTAATTCACCTGGCCAATGAAAAAGTATTTGCGCGTAAATCTCCTTCTCGTTGCGGTGGCGCTCGGTCTCGCGGCCTCTTCTTCCGCGTTTGGCCAGGCCACCATTATGATCTCGAACACCATAGACGCCGCCGGAGTTGGTTTCAACGACCCCACGCCGGTGGCGCCGGTTGGCGGAAATAGTGGCACTACTCTCGGCCAACAACGGCTCAATGCCTTTAACTTCGCAGCCGGTATTTGGGGCGCCTCGCTTAATAGTGGGCCAACAATTACTGTTCTGGCGAGTTGGGATAGTTCGTTGACTTGCACGGCCACTACCGCCACGCTTGGTTCGGCATCAACCACCAGCGTGCGGCAGAACTTTGCAAACGCCCCGTTCACCAGTACGTGGTATCCGGCCGCTCTGGGGAACGCGCTGTCAGGCAACGATACGAGCGTCAACCACGAGATCCGGGCAAGATTCAACCCCCGGATTGGTACGTCCGGTTGTCTTCAGAATCGCCAGTGGTATCTCGGGCTGGATGGCAATCATGGTACCGGCATCGATTTGGTTACAGTGCTGCTCCACGAATTCGGCCACGGCCTGGGATTCGCAAACTTTACAAATCCGGAGACCGGAGAGTTTTTCAAAGATAACCAGGGCCAACCCTTTCCCAGCGTTTGGGACAAGTTTCTGCGTGACAACAGCAGTGGAAAACTCTGGGGTGACATGACCGACGCTGAGCGTGTGTCCTCGGCAATCAACGCTGGAAACCTCGTGTGGAATGGTCCACAGGTGACTGCCGCCGTTCCGGGCTTCCTCAGCTCGGGCGCCGATTCGTCCAACCGAATACGGATGTATGCGCCGAACCCGTTCGATCCAGGCTCGTCGGTTTCGCACTTCGATACGGCTGCGTTTCCCAATCTGTTGATGGAGCCGACCATCACGTCGGGACTTAACCACAGCGTTGGTCCACCGAGCGATCTGACGCTTACGTTGTTACGAGAGATCGGGTGGAATACTGCGAGCCCGTCGCCGACGCCAACTCCCTCGCCAACGCCGACACCATCACCACCGCCAAACGATAACTTCGCCGCGGCGCAGGTAATCAGTGGTTGCGCCGGAAGTGTGAATGGCACAAACCTCGGTGCGACTGGCGAGGGTGGAGAACCGAATCATTCACCACCCGGTTTCGTCGCCGGCAATCGTTCGGTCTGGTACCAATGGCAGGCGCCGGCTTCCGGCACCGTCGAAATCGATACCGCCGGAAGTGGCTACGACACGGTGCTTGCCGTTTACACCGGCAACGCAGTGAATTCACTGGCCCTGGTAACCAAGAACGATGACGTTGTCCTGGGGGACACTTCGAGCTTTGTCAGTTTTTCTGCGGTGGCGGGGCAGATCTATCGCATCGCTGTTGATGGTTTCCCCAACGGCGGTGTGGTTGGAGATGTTGGACCAATCGTACTTAATTGGGAGCAAACGGTCTGTGCAAACGTATGGGTGCCGACAGTCCTGACGGCTAATCAAGTCGACTTGAAGAGCTGGAAGGTTGACGGCCGGACGTTTGTTTACGCAAAGCTGACGTTCCCGGATGCGGGTTATCGCGTCGCCAACTGGGGTACACCGACGCGAGCCGGAAACGACTTTTCAGTAGATGCGACGATTGAAAAATTCACCGGCGGGTCGGCGCAGGTGATCACGAGCAACGCGCAGATTTGGGATCTCGGAGCGCTTGCGGTGGGAACCTATTCGTTCACGTTCAAGAACTCGGGAACGGATGTGACGACGATACCCGTCATCGTGAGCTCGACGCCTCCTGGGCCGAATGAGATCGACGACGCGCGGAGGTTTGTGTTCTGGCAGTACAAGGATTTTCTGCGGCGCGATCCCGATCCACCGGGTTGGGACCACTGGACCAACGAGATCACGCAGTGTAGCAACGATGCATTCCGCCGTCCCGGCGAAAGCGTCGAGCAATGTACCGAACGCAAGCGAGAGAACACGAGCGCGGCGTTCTTCGTCTCGCCGGAGTCGCAGAACATCGCTTACTTCGTTTTGCGAGTGTATCGCGGGTCGTTGGGACGCATGCCGTTCTTTGGCGGCGGCAGTGGTCCCAGTGACGAGTTCACGCGGGATGCTGCCACGGTGGGACACGAAATTGTCGTGAATAATGCGCTGGATCACAATCGCATCAATACGAACAAGCAAGCGTTTGTAAATGCGTTTGTTTTACGGTCGGACTTCAAGGCGATCTACGATCCTTTGACTAACACGCAGTACGTCGATCGTCTGTTCCTGACGACCGGCGTGACACCGTCAGCCGGCGATCGGCAAGCGCTGATCAATGGCCTGAACGGTGGCGGCGAAACGCGGGCGAGCGTGCTCTTCAAGGTCGTGGATGGAACAACGACCGGCGCGGGCGGCTTGCTCACTTTCAACACGGCTTACGGCAAGGCGTTCTACGACAATCTGTTCAACGCGGGGTTTGTGCAGATGGAGTACTTCGGCTATCTGCAACGCGATCCCGATCCGGGCGGTTATGCATTCTGGCTCGGTAAGCTGAACACGTTCGGCGACTGGGTCCACGCGGAGATGGTCAAGGCGTTTATCAATTCGCCTGAGTATCGCGCCCGCTTCGGTGCGCCTTAACGGCCGTAGATCTCGTGGATCTTCGTGGCGATTCTGATGGGCTCTTCGGCGGTGTTGGTCGAAGAGCCCATTATCGTTCCCGCCCGCCGCGCCAAATCGTACGCCGACTTTCGCACTCTGAACTCGCGCACGTTCGCGGCCATTTCCATGATCGTGCGCACGTAGGTTTCGGGATTGTGTTGTTCGCGGAGTGTGCGCAGGCCGCGTTGGCCCATCTCTGCAAACGGCTGCGGGTTTTGGAGGAAGGCGCGCAGGTGCGACTGAATGTCCGCGACCTCGTGTTCCGGACGCACATGGGCCACCGTGTCGCGCGCGAGACCGGAGTACCAGCCGATATCCGTCACGAGGCTCGGCAATGCGTGATACCAGATGCGTAACTGACTCCCCGACGCCTCGCCCATCGTCGGATAGCGCAGGTTGATCGCGAGATGAGAGGTTTTCAATACCTCGTTCAATTCGCTTTCGGGAGTGTAGCCGTGCAGCTGGACCAGGCGCGACAGACCGAGCTTTCCGATGCGCCGGCGAAGACTGCGCGCATCCGGGATCTCGCCGAAGATATCGAGTTGAAAAGATTCATGCTCAGGCAACGCGGCGAGTGCTTCCAGCACGGAGTTGAGACGCCGGTTTCCGCCCATGTAGCCAAACATGATCAGGCGATACGGTGGCGTGGCGGGACGAAGCGCGCCGAGATCTCCCTCGTGATTGAGCGGCAACGTGCGCGGCAACGACGCGAGCGCAACCGGCCACTGCTTCATCGCCTCGACCTGTGCGAGCGCTTCCCGGGTGTGGACCACAACCGCGAGGCAGTTTTCGAGAGCAAGTGGCGTCAGCGGGTAGTGCTCGGTCAGGTAGTCGATACTTACGAGGCCATTTACGAACTCATTCGCCGCACGCAGCCCCGCGTTCCCGTAATAACGCTTCATTTGCTCAAGATAACCATCTGTGTCGCGCCACTGGCCGCGATATAAGCTTTCGAAAAAATTGTGTAAGCGCAGATCGTGCAAAATCACGATGCCGGGATGCTCTTGGCTCACTTGCCAGATCGACGTGTGGAAAAGATAGTTGTTGCCGATGTTGTAGAAGGTCACGTCTGCGTGATGCAGTTCGGGCCAATTCATGCGCCGCGGATCGTAGTTGCGGACGCGCGCAACACTCTCCAGGTCTCGATCCCAGTTACCCTGATCAGTCCACAACGTCAGTTCCGCATTTTTGCTGAGGGCAGGCAGTATGCCGACGAGGTAATCGTCGGCGATGCTCGTCCTGGCGGGTGGCAGTGGACAGAACCAGTTGATCTTCATGCGAGCAGCTTTTGGACCACGTTGGTCCAGGAAAGGTTGAGACTTTCGTAGCGAGCGCGTCCGGCGGCGCCCCACTCCGCGGCCTTGTTGCGATTTTCCCACACGAAATCAAAAGCGCCGGCAACGGCTTCGGGCGTCGGTTCCGCAATTAAACCGGTTTCGTTGTCGACGACAAACTCCAATGGACCACCCGAGTCGCGACACGTGATCACGGGCTTGCGCGACAGCATGGCCTCGAGCGTCACGTAACCGTAATCTTCATCGACCGGCGGATACACAACTGCAAGCGCGCTCGCGTAACGCGCGCGTTTCTCGTCCTCGCCAATGCCGCCAAGCCATTCGACCCGTTTCTGTACTTTCAGTTTTCGCGCCAGCGATTGCAGCTTGTCCGCGTAATCCGGATGGTCTGAAACACCGGCAAAGCACAAGCGCA
>DASUPR010000198.1:0-9722 GCA_036281015.1 Pyrinomonadaceae bacterium | reverse complement strand
ATAAGGCAGTGATCCAGCTTTACACGTTGCCGATCAAACGTGCCGAACTCGAAAAACAGATCGAGTCGTTTCGCAAACAGCTCGCGACACGCGACCTCGGCTTCCGTGCTTCCGCGCTCAAACTCTACGACCTACTGCTCAAACCCGCGCACGCTCAGCTTCACGGCAAGACAAACGTCGTGATCGCTCCCGACAGCAATCTTTGGGACTTGCCGTTCCAGGCACTCGTAAACACCGGCGGACGTTTCCTGATCGAAGACGCGGCGATCACTTACGCGCCCTCATTAACCGTGCTGCGCGAAATGACCAAACGCCGAATAAACCAAACAGCGCCGCGCACCTCGCCGACGTTGTTGGCATTCGGCAATCCAATCTCTGAACAGAAAACAGCAAACCCGAGTGTCTTGCGCGACGGCAGTCTCGATCCGCTTCCCGAAGCCGCCGAAGAAGCGAAAGCGTTGGCGCGCTTGTACGGCCCAAGCCGCAGCAAGGTCTACGTTGGTCCAGACGCACGCGAGGATCGCGTCAAGAACGAAGCCGGTCAGGCCGGCATACTGCACTTCACGACGCACGGCACGCTCAATAACGCTTCGCCGATGTATTCATACCTCACACTCGCCGAAGGTGGACCAAACGACGACGGCTTACTCGAAGCGTGGGAGTTGATGCAACTCGATCTGAAAGCGGAATTGGCCGTGTTATCTGCGTGTGAAACCGCACGCGGGCGCATCGGCGCGGGCGAAGGCGTGATCGGCTTCTCGTGGGCCATGTTTATCGCCGGCGTTCCCGCGACAGTTGTCAGTCAGTGGAAAGTGGAATCCGCGAGCACTCGCGATCTGATGGTCAGCTTTCATCGCTCTCTTTTCTCACCCCGGGCACCGCAGCTAAGCAAACCAACTAAGACGGACGCGTTGCGACAGGCGGCGTTGAAGTTGATGCGCAATCCCGAAACCAGTCATCCTTTTTACTGGGCGGGGTTCGTGTTGGTTGGCGATGGCGGTTAAAAGGGAAGGCGCGCACTTGCCTCACTACCCAGTGCGCGCCTTGTAGTTCTTTCTGTGCCTCTGTGTCTCTGTGGTTTTTTTGAACCACAGAGACACAGAGGCACAGAGAACACCGAGAAGAAGTTTCTAATTGACCGTGTTGATTAGCACTGGTCCATTCGGATCGCCGAACCAGGCATTCGGGTAAGTTGAACGCTGGCAGAAAACATCCGTCGGATCGTTCCCGCTGCATCCGAGCAGAAGCGGATCGACCGCGACGTAAAGAAACCAGTGTCCCTGTTGCAGCGGCACCGTGAACGGCGTCACGCCGACTGTACTACACGAGCCTTCCTTCGCCAGCGAGTCGAGCTTTCCGTGGTTCTTCCAAGTGCCCAGGGTAATGTCGAAGGTCCAGATGTGGACTGGATTTCCGTCCAGGTTGCAGTTGAACACCTGAATCTCCTTGATCCCTGATGGAGACGGCGTTGGTGTCGGTGTCGGCTCCGGTTCGGGCATCGTTTCGTCGCACGCGGTATTACTTGGAGCAGAAACGCCGAAGACGTTCTCCGCGTGTACTTTGAAACAGTACTTCGTTTCGGGCGTCAGATTGTTGATCGTGGCGCTGGTTGAGTTCTCCGGTCTCACGACAAGCTGAGTGTTACCGGTGCTCGGACTCTCGTCGTAGTAGATGAAGAACCGGCGCTCGTCGTCACTGTTGTCTTCCCACTTCAGTGACATCGACGTCTGCGTTACTCCCGTGACCTTGAGGTTTGTCGGCGCCTTTGGTCCCTCCGGCGGCGGTTGATCGCTCGAGCGAACCACCTTCACGTCGTCGTGATCGAAAGCGACGAGATCGACCATGCCGTCGGCGTCGACGTCACCCGCCATCCGCGGATAGAAAGTCGGCACCACGTCTTCGTACGCATTCCACGGAAACCCTTGCGCAGTTACGAGCGCGCGCAACATCCCGCGAGTCGATCCAAATCCGTTTGGACCACCAAGAGCACGATAGATTGATTCATGACCAAACCCGACGATGTCGCGATAGCCGTCGCCGTTGAGATCGACGACGAAGCGCGGATTAGCTCCGCGACCGCAAGCCTGGTCTCCGCAATCCGTATGCGCGTGTCCATCGTTCTCGAACACGGGATCGCGCCCGATTCTCCAACCCTGGTTGTAACCGAAGTCAGCGACTGCAAACTTGGGCGGGTCAAAGCCGTTGCCGTTCGAATGTGAGATCCAAACGCCGGCCCAGCCAAAGCCGACGATGTCGTCTCGCTGATCGTTGTTGACGTCGGCCATGATGCGCGGATGCTTCGACACCTGCCAGCCTCCGGCAAGCAACGCAAACTCGCCGAGCACAAGCTGCGGCTGTTGAAATCCCGTACCCGTAGAAAGCGACACAAACACGCCGTGATTACCAAAGCCGACGAGATCCTGTTTCGTATCGCCGTTGACGTCGGCGGTGGTGCGGATGTGTTTGTCGTTGCGCCAGCCCTGGTCGTAACCGAAATCGCCGACTGCAAAGAACGGTTCGGAAAAATCTCCCGCTGTCGAGATCGACATCGAAACCCACACACCGTGAGTGCCGAAGCCGACGATGTCTTTACGTCCGTCGCCGTTTACGTCGGCGAGTAAACGAACGTGTTTGTCATTGCGCCAGCCCTGGTCGTAACCGAAGTCAGCGACAACAAAAGCTACCGGATCGAGACCATTGCCGTTTGACAACGAGCGAAAAGTGCCTTTGTGGCCGAAGCCGACGATGTCGTCCATCTGATCGCCGCTGATGTCGCCGGTAGTGCGGACATGCAAGTGCGTACGCCAACCGCTCGTGAATCCGAAATCTTTGAGAGCGAAATTCGGAGTGTTGAAGTTTGTTCCGGTTGAGGTTGAAAGAAACACGCCGTCGATGCCGAACCCGACGACGTCCTGGCGTTGATCGCCGTTAACGTCGGCGAGCATGCGCGGATATTCGGGCGCCCAGCCTTGTTCACGTCCGAAATCGTTGACCCATGTTTCCGGTGCGAAGAATGAATGATCTGTGAGTTGTGCGTTTACAGTTCTGCCTGGCTTGAACAGCCACGCCGTGCCAACCAACAGCATTGCTAACAGTACGAAATGAATGCGAATAAATCTCCCTGAGTGCAAAATCGACATTACTTACTCCTTCTTGAGTTGTGTAGTTCATACCTCAGAGGGAAGTTGTCGAAAGTGAAGGGATATTACTGGCTACTATTGTGGACGCCGTAATGATTGGATTTGACGCAGCAGGTTGCGCGCGAGTTCGGAGCTCGGGTTGGCCCTTTGCAACAGGCGAAACTCCTGTTCGGCTTCGCGCAGCAAGCCGGCGTCTGCGTAGAGCAGACCGAGTGTGAGGTGAGATGACGCATGAGCTCGGCGAGCGTTGGCGAGTTCGTTGGCTTTCGCTTGATCGAGAATGCGGAACTTAGCTTGTGGCGCGGGCGGGCGCGGAGCAGTGGTTTCCTCGCCGTCTTTGATCGCTTTCACCTGCCATGTGTAGACGTGGCCGCGGGGTAAGGTTGTGGTCCAAGTGAGACTTGTTGTTTGTGAGCTCGAAGCTACGGGCGTGAACTTCTCGTCGTAGACTTCGACGACGTAACCGGTTGCGCCTTCCATTGCTGACCAGCGGAAGGTTGTGCGATCGGTGAGTTGTACGTTGCCGAGTGGTTCGAGTACGGAGAAATCTCTTTGATTGTTCGGACCCATCAACGAGCTCGGCGGTCGCGTGAGTCCCTGAAGTTGCGCTGACTTTTCGATCCTGCCGGTGGTGAGCGCTCGCCTTACAAGATTTTTGTAAGCGGGCGGTAGGTCGTCAGCGCCTGACAGTTTGCCTTCCTGATCCAACGCTACGACGCGGGAACCGTCGTTGACCTGGGCCACGATCGCTGCGGCCGAAGGTTGTGTTGGTGGCGCATCAGGTTGTGACGGCGGAGCCGTAGGTCGCGGTGTTGGTGTGTGTGCGATCTGTGGTTCCTGTGTTTGTGGAGTTCGCCAAACAAGCCACGCGATGAAGGCGAGCAAGAGTATCGCGAGCGCCGCGCCGCCGAATGCCGGTACGGGAGAAACTCGAAACGGCGCTGTGAGTGAGCGCAGTGTTCGACGCCATGAGCTTTCAGTGGGCGAGGGAAGTGATGCGGGTTGATATTCGCGATCGAGTGAAGGCGCGATTTCGTTTCTGAACTCACGCAAATCGTCCACTGCACTCACACACTGCTCGCAGTGTGTGAGGTGATCGTCGATCACCTGCAACTCGTCACCGGAAAGACCTCGATCGACGTAAGCCGCCGTCTGATCCATCGTCAGGTGAACCGTTTCCGGAAGCCCATCAAAGACTTGTGAGTGCAGGTCGAGGTATGCCGCATCGGCGTTTTCGGCGCTTTCGATTCGCTGGCGGCAAATGTCGCAACCGCCGAAATGATCGGTCACGGCCAGCAGTTCCGCCGCGGTTAAGCGGCGCCGGGAATAGTCCTCAACCTGTTTTTGAGTCAGATGTTCCACGGTTTTTCTCTGGTCCGCCGACTGGGGTTCCGGTGGCGTCTAATTCGATAAGTTGGCGAAAATTGCTGCGTATTACCATCGTGCATCAGATGAATCCCTTGAGCCGCCGCGTTAAGCGCTCGCGTCCCGATTTGCGCGCGTTGATGACCTGTTGCCGCGTTAACCCCAACAATTCCGCGATCTTTGCGTCTTCCAAGGGAAGGTCGTTCCACAATTCGGCAAGGCTCTCGGCGGTCATCTCGAGCGCGTTTGCGAGTTGGCGAAGCGTGGCGATTCCGATGGCCGGAAAGAGCGTGATACAGCCCGCGCCGCTCGCTTCTTTCAAGTTCAACAACAACGCCGCGCGTTGATTGCGCGGAAGCTGTTCCAACTCTTCCCACAATCGCTGCAGGAACATCCGCTTCTCGAGCCGCCACGCGGGATCGGGTTCGGATGAGTCGGCGACTGACGCTGCCGCGTCGTCGTCTTCGGCGAGCGATTCGATCGGTTGATCGTTGACCCCGAGCAGCGACGCGGACGCGATCAGCAGATCGTCGAATTCGATTGGACCACGGATGTGATTGAAGATCGCGGCTATGGTGTCGGCCAGGTCCTGCGGTTTGCCGGTTTTGGGTGGACGAATGTGAGTTGCCAGGACATCGCTCTCAGGCAGGCGCCGCGTTGGAAGTTTCTGCTCTTGCCACGCTGCGAAACCGGTGACGAGTTGTCCATCGGCGTCCTGCCAAAGCGCGAAACCACGCTGCCGTGTGACGAGGTAGTGAAGCCGGTTTTTGAGTGCGTGTCTTTCCGGAAACTGTCGTCGCAACCAGCGCGAGCAGGTTCGGTGCGCGATGACGGCCGCCATGCCGCGCAGATCTGCGATCGGGTGCCCGTCTGGGAGTTTGCGAAACTTCTGCAACAGCGCGAGTAGTTGCAGGATGACTTCCTGATAAATGTCGTCGGCTTCGGCGCGTTGTGTGGAGCCGAGGCGAAGCTTGAAACGGATGACGCCCTTGATTACGGGTTCCGCGTGCGTGTTGATGAGTTGCAGCAAAAGCTCGCCGGCTCGATCGTCGCTTGTCTCGACTAAGAGAGGTTCGAGTAACGCGTCGATCTTTACCGGCGACTCTTTCATCAGTTCGTGTGTGAGCGTTTATTCCTGTCGCAAGGCTTCGGTTGGATCGACCTTCGTCGCTTTGTACGCCGGGATCAGGCAAGCCGCGAGCGCGATGACGATTTGCAGCAGCGCGAGCGCGACGTAGACCAGTATGTCGTTGCCTGCGTCGGCGAACATGAGCGACGAGAGCAGCCGTCCGGAAGCGACTGCTATGATCAATCCCACCACGACGCCAACGACGACAATGAACAATCCTTCTTTCAAGATCATCTTCAGTATGTCAACGCGTTGTGCGCCGATCGCCATCCGGATTCCGATTTCGCGTGTTCGTCTCGTCGTCGAATAGTTCACCACTGAAAAGACGCCGACTAGCGCGAGTGCTAACGCGAGGAATCCGAAGATTCCAGTGAGCGTCGAGACAAAGCGCAACGTGAGTAACGATTCGTTCAGGAATGCAGACAGAGGTTGCGCGTCGCGCAGCACGACGTTCTGGCCCAACGCGCCGACTTCGTTGCGCAACGCAGGCAACAGCGCCATCGGCTCTCCCCTGGTGCGCACGTGAAGGGCCATTCCCGGCGACGGACTTTGCAGCAACGGCCGGTAGAAGAAAGGCTCCGAGTCTTTCTGAAAGATATAAGCAGTTGCGTCCTTGACCACTCCAACAACTTCGAACTGTATTCGGCCGTTTTCGCCGGTGATCGAGATGTGTTTTCCAACCGCCTCCTGGCCGGACCAATAACGTCGCGCCAACGTTTCGTTGACGATCACCGTGCGCGGCGCGCCTTCCTTGTCCTGGTCCGTGAATTCGCGACCGGCGATCAGCGTCATGCCCATCGTCTTGAAGTAATCGCTGGCGACGACGCCGTTCATCAGGTCCATGTCTTCATCGGCACGCGGCGTGTAATTCTCGACGCCGATCGTGGTCGAGCGGAGGCCGCCGCCTGACGGAATGAAGTCGGCGAAGCTGGCTGATTCCACACCGGGCAAAGACCGGACGCGTTCGAGCGCCTGGTTGTAAAAGGCGAGTTGCGGTGCGGTGTCCTTCGTGTTGAGAAGTTCAACTTCGGGCCTGACCGTAAGCACGTTGAGGCTGTAGCCGAGGTCCACCTGCTGTGCCTTCTGCAAACTGCGAACGAACAATCCGGCGACGATGAGCAGCAACAACGACGCCGAGATCTGGGCCATCACGAGCAGGTTTCTGATTCCGAACCGTCGCGATCCGGTATGCATTACCGGTGAGTCGTCTTTCATCGCCAACAGCAGATCGCTGCGGCTGGCGTGCAGCGCCGGCACGAGACCGAAGATCAAACCCGTGATTAGACCGACGGCTAGAGTGATGACAATCACGCGCGGATTGACGCCGAGGTCGATCGGAAGTCCTGTGGTTGAAGCCGGCAGGAAAGTCGTAATCAGCAGTTTGATACAGACCGGCGCGAGCAGAATTCCGAGGATGCTGCCGATCAGCGATAGTTGCAGGCTCTCAGTCAGCAATTGCCTGATGAGCCGGCCGCGACTCGCGCCGAGGGCAGTGCGCACGGCCATCTCTTTTTGCCGTGCGGTCGCGCGCGCGAGCAGCATGTTCGAGATGTTGCTGCACGCGATCAAGAGCACGAGTCCAACGAGGGCCGTGAACAGTCCGGCGAATCCGATCAGCACGCTTCTGACTTCGGGTGGAACGCGCGCGTAATGTTCGGCGACAACGCTGATCCGGCGTGTTTGCTGGTTGCGCTCTTTCCAGTTTTCGGGATAAGCCTCCGCGAGTTGCCGCACCAGGATGTCGAGGCTTGTCTGCGCCTGAGCTTCAGACACGTCAGGTCTAAGGCGTCCGATGATTGAAAACTGTCGCGTCCCGCGGCTGGTAGTGAAGCCGGGTTCGAGTCCGGCCTGCGTGTAGTTCTGCACGGAGACGAAGATTTCGGGCGAGCGTCCGAGATCGGTGCCGGTGAAACTTTCGGGCGTGATACCGATGATGGTGAAGTTGTTGTTATTTAAAAGGACAGTCTTTCCGATGAGCGCGGGATCGCCGCCGAAGCGCTGTTGCCAAAAACGATGACTGACGACGATTACGGGCTGCGTGTCGTCTCGATGGAAAGTGCGGCCGCGCGCGGCTCTAACGCCGAGCAGATCGAAATAGTTTTCGCTGACCAGCAGCGCGTTAGCCCGTTCGGCTTGAGTTTCAGATTTCAGCGTGGCGGAGATATCGGTAAACGCCGCGGCGCTTTCGAAGACGTTGGTCCGATCGCGGAAGTCGACGTAATCAGCATACGACGACGCGCCGTACTGCGAACCGGAGTAATCGCTCGTGTAAAGCGAGACGAGACGCGACGCGTCACCGACGTTCATCGGTCTAAAGAGGACCGCATCGACGAGACTGAAGACCGCGCTATTAGCTCCAATGCCGAGCGCGAGCGAGAGTGAGATACCGATGGTCAACAACGGCCTTCGCAAGAGCATACGAAGACCATATTTGAGATCCTGAGGTAAGGCTTGCATGGGTGCGTCTCCTTGGGCGGAGATTATTGCACACGCCAGCCAATGTTGTAGAGATTTAGGGCCGTAGCGGCTCGCCTTGTTTGAAGCGCAGTTCGATGGTCTTTACGTTCGCAAAATCCGCTAACGGATCGCCGGCGAGCACGAGGAAGTTGGCTTCGTAGCCGTCTTTGAGGTGGCCGATTTTGCGTTTGGGAAAGATAGCGGCGGCGGTAGTTTCACACCACATCTTCAGCAACGTCAGATTATCGAATGCCTGGAGCTTTGCGAGACTGAGCGCTTCGACCAACGCCGTCTGGCGGAAACTGTCACTGCCGATCGCGACCGGCACCTGATGTTTTTGGAGCAGTTGTAAGTTTTGGACCAGCATCGAACGAACTGCCAGCCGTGCGCTTTCAGGATTTTTCTCGTTGAACGTTTGTTCGACAGTCTCACCAATCGTGGTCACAACGACGATCTTGTTCTTCCCGGCGAGTTTTGCATCGGCGTCGGCAATACGATACCGAGCGAGGTTTACGTAATTCGCGACGTCATTCCGGTCGGGCCGGAAACCCGGCAGATGATTGATCTCGTCCACACCCGCGGCCACAGCGTTGTGAAAGTCAACCGCGCTTTCGACGTGCGTTGAAACGCGCAAATTATCGCGATGCGCGCGGCGCACGATCTCCGGAAGCAGCGCCGGATCGAGACCTTTCCAACCGTCGTACGCCTTATCGTCTTTGCGTTTCGCGTACTCTTCTGAATAGATCAGGTAGGTCTTGATGAAATCAGGCTTGCCGGCTCTGATGATGGGCCACTTGCGCTCGAGATCGGCAGCGTTGTCGATGACGTAATAAAAACCTCCTTCGCCATCATCCGGCTTGAAACCACGCTGCGGCGTCACGATCTCGATCGGGTGACCACCGGAAGCGGTGAGACCACCATTTGAGAGTATCCCATCGACAGTCGTGGGCAGATTGATGCGCGTTGAAGTAGGTTCTTTCGATCTGAGCAGGCTGTTTGGGTTCTTGACGTAGAAGATTCCCGCGTCGAGATACATCTTGTTGACGCGTGCGAAACGTTCGTCGCTGGACCAGTCGAGGTTGTGATTGTGCGCCTCCCCGAACGGCGGCACCACAAACTTGCCGGAGAGATCGAAGACGCGATCGACACGCGACGGCCGCTTGCTCGTTAACCTCCCGGCGACTGAATAGAACGTCCGGCCCACAAACTTCTGCCCATCGAACCAGTGTCCGTTAGCGAACTCATAGTTGTGCGTCGTGGTGGTCTGTAGCTGCACCTGGGCGCAGAACGTGGCAAGCAAGACGGCGAGTGCAAGAGATTTCTTCATAGTCGAGTCTCCCCGGTCATTTAACACCACGGAGCAGAAAGTTAGTGCATTCTTAACACTTTTCTTGAGAGACGTGGAAGGTTGAGATAGAGTTCACGTCCTCATGCGCGGAACGAAGTTAACAGCGCTGGTCCTCATAGTTTACTCGGCCGCAGTGTTTTCCTTTGCGGATCAGGAGAAACCGGCGCGCTCGCCTTCGATATTCAGAGAAGTCGCCGAACAGACCGGACTCAAGTTCCAGCACTACAACGGAATGACCGGGAAGTTTTACCTGCCCGAGATCACCGGCAGCGGCGCGGCGCTA
>DASUPR010000197.1:0-3576 GCA_036281015.1 Pyrinomonadaceae bacterium | reverse complement strand
AATCAACGTTACTATCAGTTGATTTCGGATTTTGCCGAGCTGACCGGCGTGCCCGTGGTGCTCAACACCTCGTTCAATGAAAATGAGCCTATCGTCTGCACGCCGCAGGAAGCGATCGACTGTTTTCTCAAAACGAGAATGGACGCGCTGTATCTCGGCAACTACGCGGTGCGGAGGAAGCAACCATGAGGATCCTGGTCACGGGCGGCGCCGGTTTCATCGGCTCGCATCTCTGCGAGCGGCTGCTCGATGAAGGAAACGAAGTGCTCTGCCTGGACAATTTCTTCACGGGCAGGCGCGACAACATTTTCAGCCTGCTAGACAATCCGCGCTTCGAATTGCTGCGTCACGACGTGACCGAGCCGATACTTCTGGAGGTGGACCAGATCTACAACCTCGCGTGTCCCGCGTCGCCGGTTCACTATCAATACAACCCGGTGAAGACGGTGAAGACCAACGTCATGGGCGCCATCAACATGCTTGGTCTCGCGAAGCGCGTACACGCGCGCGTGTTGCAAGCTTCGACGTCCGAGGTTTACGGCGATCCGCTGGTCCATCCGCAAACGGAAGATTACTGGGGCAACGTCAATCCCATCGGCTTGCGGTCGTGTTACGACGAAGGCAAACGGCTCGCGGAGACGTTGATGACCGACTATCACCGGCAGAACAAAGTCGACATCCGCATCGCGCGCATCTTCAACACGTATGGTCCAAGAATGCTGGAGGACGACGGCCGCGTGGTTTCGAATTTCATCGTGCAGGCGTTGCGTGGTGAGCCGTTGACGCTTTACGGACAGGGCGAACAGACGCGTTCGTTCTGTTACGTTTCCGACCTGATTGAAGCTTTGGTGCGTTTGATGAATACGCCGGACCTGCACGATCCGATCAATCTCGGTAATCCGGGTGAGTTTACGATCAAGCAGCTCGCGGAAGAGGTGCAGGCGATCTGCGGCACGAACACGGGATTTAGATATTTGCCGCTGCCCGCGGATGATCCGAAACAGAGAAAGCCCGACATCTCGCGCGCGCAAAAGCTGTTGAAGTGGAACCCGACGATTCCTTTGCACGAAGGTTTGGAAAAAACCGTTGACGATTTTCGCAAACGCGTCAGCGGTCCGCAGATTTGAAGGTCCTGCTACTCAATCAATGTTTCTACCCTGATGTGGTTTCTACAGCACAATACCTCACCGAACTCGCAACGGAGCTCTCTGCGCGCGGTCATGACGTGACTGTGATCGCGGGCGATCGTGGTTACGACGATCCGGCGAGACGCTTTCCGCGCCGCGAAACGTGGAACAACATTGAGATCATTCGCATACCGTCGTTGTCGCTCGGGAAGAGCAGCCGGTGGCGGCGTGTGTTCAATTTCGGAAGTTTTGCGATCGTTTGTGCGCTGCGGTTGTTGTTGCTGCGGCGTTTTGATGTGGTTGTGGCGTTGACGTCGCCGCCGTTGATTTCGTTTCTGGGTGCGCTGTTTGTGAGGTTGAAAGGCGGGTCGTTCTGTTTCTGGGTGATGGACTTGAATCCGGATGAAGCGATTGCTGCGGGTTGGCTTGCGGAAGGTTCTGTTGCCGCGCGGTGTTTCAAGTGGATGCTTCGTTACAGCATCAAGCACGCGACGCAGACGATCGTGTTGGACCGGTTTATGCGCGATCGCGTTCTGGCGAAGGGCGCGGATGCAAGGCGGGTCGTAGTCATTCCGCCTTGGTCGCACGACGATGCGGTTGAGTTTTCGGTTGAGGGCAGGGAAGCGTTTCGCCGCGAGCATGGGTTGAGCGATCGGTTTGTCGTGATGTATGCCGGGAATCACAGCCCGTGTCATCCGCTCGACACGCTGCTCCTCGCTGCGCTGCAACTGAAAACTCGTGAGGATGTTGCGTTCTGTTTTGTCGGCGGTGGAAGCGAGCAGGCGAAGGTGCGCGACTTTGCTTTGCAACACGAACTGAGCAATGTGAAGTGTGTGCCGTATCAGCCGTTGGACCAGCTTGCGGGTTCGTTGTCGGCGGCTGATCTGCATGTTGTAGTGATGGGCGATGAGTTCGTAGGCATCGTTCACCCGTGCAAGATCTACAACATCATGGCCGTCGGCGCGCCCGCGCTCTACATCGGACCACAACCCAGTCACATCACTGATCTCGCCTCACAGAATATTTTTCTAACACGTCACGGTGATGTTGGCGGTGTGGCCGAAAGCATCCTGTTAGCTCGCGAACAACAAGGGAGAGTCAAGGGGGCGGGGATTTTTAGAAAAGAGAGGATTTTGCCGCAACTGGTTAACGCCATCGGAGGAAATTCGTTTGAAAACCTATTTCGCCCTCTTCCTGATAGCGACAGTAGCTTCGTTGATTACCACGCCGCTCATCCGGCGGCTGTGTCAACGGTTCAAGCTACTCGACATCCCAACTGACGGCCGGCGCGTCCATCGCACGGCGACGCCGCGACTCGGCGGTCTCGCACTTTATTTCTCTTGTTTGACTGCACTCTCATTACTCCCGTTTCTCGACAACCTGCTCACGCAAACACTACGCAATCTCGACGCCGAGTTCCTGACTATCTTTATTCCCGCGACGCGGGTGTTGATGCTTGGCGCTTATGACGATTTGCGCGGCACGAATGCGATCTTCAAATTCACGGGCCTCGCAATTATCGCAACGATTTTTTACGCACTCGGCGGACGCATCGACGCGCTCTCGATTCCGTTGTTTGGTTCGGTGGAACTGCCGCCGCTGCTCTCGTTTCTGTTAACTGTTGTGTGGCTCGTCGGCATCACCAACGCTTTCAATCTCATCGATGGACTCGACGGGCTTGCTTCGGGCGCCGCGCTCTTTTCGTCGCTCGTGATTCTCGGCGTCTCGGTTTCGCAGGACCACCCGCTGATGATCGTGATTTCTCTCGTGCTATGCGGCGCGGTGGCGGGGTTCCTTCGTTACAACTTCAATCCGGCGTCAATCTTTCTCGGCGATTCCGGCGCGCTGTTCATCGGGTTTCTGTTAGCGGCGATGTCGGTGCTCGGAACTCAAAAGGCGTCGACCGCGGTCGCGATCTTCGTTCCGATTCTGGCGTTTGGATTTCCGGTCGTCGACACGGCGATGACGATGGGCCGCCGGCTCATCAGCCGCAAGCCGGTGTTTCAGGGCGACAACGAACACATTCACCACATGCTGCTCGCGCGCGGCTGGTCGCAGCGGCGCGTGGCGCTCGTGCTTTACGCGGTTTGCGCTGTGTTTGGTTTGCTGGCGCTGATCTTTCCCGCGAGTGGACCAAAGCTGACGGGGTTCATGATGTTTGTGATCTCGGTGGCGGTGATCATCGCGGTGGGCCACTTGCGTTATCACGAAGTCGACGAGATACGCGCGGGCGTGAAACGCAACCTTGCCGACCGGCGCCTGCGAGTGGCGAACAACATTCGTGTGCGGCGCGCGGCGCTGGCGTTGTCGAAAGCGTCCGACCTGCACGAGATGTTTGAAGCGGTGCGGCATCTGCTCGACTTCGGCGAGTTTACTTTCGCAAACGCGCAGGTGGGACAAGCCGGGCGCGCTGAGATCAATGAACGTGCGTTTCAAGCGAGTTTGCATC
>DASUPR010000196.1:0-8987 GCA_036281015.1 Pyrinomonadaceae bacterium | reverse complement strand
GACGGCGTGTTGTCTGTGTTGCCGTTGCATCACACGTTCGAGTTCTCCACCGGTTTTCTAACGCCGCTCAGCCGCGGCGCACAAATAACTTACTTGCCGGAATTAACAAGCGATGCGCTCGCAAAGGCGATCAAGAACGGTCACGTCACCGGCATGGTCGGCGTGCCGGCGTTGTGGGAACTGCTGCACCGCCGCATCAAGAACCGTCTCTACGAACGCAGCGATTGGATCGGTAAAACCGCTGAGAATCTGATTTGGGCCAACGCGAAGCTGCGCGATAAGACTTCGGTCAACCTGGGTCAGGTGCTCTTCTATCCGATTCATGAAGGACTCGGCGGTCGCATTCGCTACTTCATCAGCGGCGGCTCGGCGTTGAGTGAAAAGATTCAGCGCGACTTCCACGGTCTCGGATTCACGATTCTCGAAGGCTACGGTCTCACCGAAGCATCGCCGGTGCTGACAGTCACACGGCCGGAAAACCGAATGCTCACGGGTACAGTCGGCAAGCCTCTGCCTGGTGTCGAAGTACGTATTGCCGATCCGGATGCGAGCGGCGTCGGCGAAGTGCTTGCTCGTGGTCCAAACGTGATGCTCGGTTACTACGAGAACGAAGCCGCCACGCGCGCGACGCTCGTCGATCGCTGGCTGCACACGGGCGATCTCGGGCGCGTTGATGATGACGGCAACCTGTATCTCGTCGGACGCTCGAAAGAGATCATCGTCGACACGAACGGCAAGAACGTCTATCCCGACGAGCTCGAAGAAGTCTACGAGAACTCGCCGTACGTGAAGGAGTTGAGCATTGTCGGTTTGCCGGACGGAATCGGCGAGAAGGTCGCGTGTCTCGTCGTGCCCGACGACGAATACGACATTTCGCTTTCGCGCGCCGAGTTGCATCGTCTCGTCGAAGAGCACTTCCGCGAAGTGTCTGCTTCCCTGCCCTACTTCAAGCGCGTGAAGGTCCTGCACTTCACGGACATCGAACTGCCGCGCACCGCAACGCGCAAAGTAAAACGCCGCGAAGTCGTGCAGATTATGGAGACGCTGGAAGAGAAACAGCGTTCCGGTCGCCAGTCGCTGGCGCAGGAAAGCGCCGACGCTGATTCGGTGTGGCTGACGGGCATAGTCGCGACAGTCGCAAATCGCCCGCGTTCGGAAGTCTCCATCGACACGCGTTTGAGCGATCTCGGTTTCGACAGTTTGATGTTTGTCGAACTCGCGACCGCAATCGAGAACGCCGGCGGTTCGATCTCGGCGCCCGAACGGTTCAACGAGATTCAGGACCTGCGCGAGTTGCTGAGCGTTGTGAACCGCCGTCCCGGCGCTTCAACCAAACGCGAGATCCGGCCCGACGAGCGCAAGAAAGACGACGAGATTCACATTCCGTCGTTCGTCAGAACTGCCGGAACGAAAGCGGGCGACTACCTGCAACAGTTTCTGTACGAACGATTCTTGCGCACGAATTACGAAGGACGTTCAAACATTCCGCCGCACACCAACTTCATCGTGGCCGCAAATCACTGTTCGCACCTCGACATGGGCCTCACGAAGATGGCGCTCGGCGAGTATGGCACTGACATGGTCGCGCTCGCGGCCGCGGATTACTTCTTCGACACGAAGTACAAGCGCGCCGTGATGGAAAACTTCACGAACCTCGTGCCGATGGAACGAACGGGCTCGTTGCGGCAGTCGCTCCGCCACGCAAAGTCGTTTCTCGATCGTGGCTACAACGCGCTCATCTTCCCCGAAGGCACGCGCTCGATGACGGGCGTGTTGGCTGACTTCAAACCCGTCGTTGGTTACCTGGCGCTGCACGCGCGCGTCGGCATCCTGCCGATGTATCTCGACGGCACTTACGAAGCGATGCCGAAGGGCACAACGATCATCAAGAACCGCGACGTCGGCGCTCGCATTGGTCACTTCCTCTCGTACGAAGAGCTCGAAGAGATGACTCGCGGTTTGGCGCGCACCGAAGCGTACCGGCTGATTGCCGCGCGTGTCAGACACGAAGTGGTCAACCTGCGCGACCGCGCGCGCACGCCGTTTGATTGGAAAGCATTGCGCAAACAGTGGCGCAGCGAGCGCAAGGTGCACTTGATCGAAGCAGTCGAGGAGACTGTCGCGGTTTAATGGCTATCAAATCTTCAGGAAAATCTCCAGGCAAACGCACTGCTCGCATGACGCCCGTTCCCTCCGGCACAAAGCGCCGCGCCGCGATCGAAAAGCGCCAACGCGCGACGACGCTCATCACCGGCGGCACCGGGTTTCTCGGTTCACATCTCGTTCACCAGCTCATCGAAGAAGGCGCGAGAGACATTCGCGTCATGGCGACGTCGATTCCCGATTGGCTCGTCAACCTTGGCGTTGAGACTTTCGAGGGCTCGATTACGAACGCCGACGACAACAAGCGCGCGGTTGAAGGCATCAGCGAGATCTATCACCTCGCGGGCAAAGTTTCTCGCGAACAGAAAGACTCGCGCTCGATGTACGACATTCACGTCGAAGGCACGCGGCTGCTCTGCGACGCCGCGAAAGCTGCCGGAACGAAAACCATCGTGCTCGCGTCGACGAGCGGCACGATTGCCGTAACCAAAGAAGGCGACGTCATTCCCGACGAAACTTATCCGCAGCCGCTCGAGATCATTTCGCGCTGGCCGTATTACGCGAGTAAGTCGTACCAGGAGATGGCGGCGCTCGAACGTTTCAGCGGTAAGGGACTGCGCCTCGTGATCATGAATCCGAGTCTGTTGCTTGGCCCGGGCGACGACCGTTTGAGTTCGACCAAGGTCGTGCTCGATTTCATGGCGCGCAAGATTGGCGCGGTGCCGACCGGCGGCGTGAGTTTTGTCGATGCGCGTGATGCGGCGAAGACGTTTCGCATGGCGATGAAGAAAGGCCGGCATGGCGAACGTTATTTGCTCGGCGCTGCGAATTGGACCTTTGCCAAGTTTTTTGGCCGTTTGGAGCGGCTGACGAAAATTTCGGCGCCCTGGATCGCGTTGCCTTCCCGATTTGCCATTCGGGGGTCGCAGTTACTGGATTCGCTGTTCAAACAGTGGGACATGACCTCGCCGGTCGAACCGGGCGCGATCGAAATGGCGCAATACTTCTGGTATCTCAACTGCTCTAAAGCCGCGCGCGAATTGAGCTTCAAGCCGCGCGACCCCGGCGAAACACTCCACGACACCGTCACCTACCTGCGCGAAAACTTCCTCGGCGGCAACGCCTTCGCGAAATAATCTGTGTAGTCTGTGGATAGGTTTGGGAACCCTTTTAGCGATAGCAGCGTCTTAATACCCGTCATCCGCTCTCAAAAATCCACGACTGGAGATGCACATGCGTCAACCGGGTCAACTAAGGGCACTTCTTGCCGCGTCCTTTTTCCTCTGCCTCCTGACCAATACTGCCCTCGCTCAGGGTCAAGGTTTCGTTTTTGGCGAACCAGTCGACCTCGATCAGGAGCAAACAACCGTCTCCCAAGGTCCATCTCTTAAGCTCGGCACTGCGGTCGAACGTAAACTCGGCCCGCGTGAAGCGCATGCTTACAGCGTCAAGCTCGAAGAGAACATGTACATCCAGCTCGTGGCCGAGCAACGCGGTATCGACCTCACCGTTCAAGTCGCATCCCCGGACGGCAAAAATCTCGGAGACTTCGATTCACCAAACGGCACTGACGGCCCGGAGCACGTTTCCTTTGTCGCAGTAACAGCCGGTGTTTATCGCGTTGTTGTAGCGCCGCTGAACCAGCAGGACACAAAGAGCGGCATGTATGAGATCAAGATCGTCGAACTGCGCCAGGCGACGGAGCAGGAGATCAAAACGAGTAAAAACCTGGAAGTGGTGAAAACCAAGGGCCTCGCGTTGCTGAACGAGATTGACGGAATAATCGCGGAGATCCGTTCGCCGCAAACACGCATCCGGGCGCAACTCCAGGCAGCGCAGTTGTTGTGGCCGGTAGAAGAGAAACGTGCTTCGAAGTATCTGACCGACGCCGCAAACGGCGTGAAGGAGTTTCTGACGATCGATCCGACGAGTAACGAGTACATCAGGAACTACGCACACATGTCGCAATTGCGATCCGAGATCGTTGGTGTGCTCACGCACCGCGATCCCGAAGCCGCGCTCGAATTTCTGCGCTCGAGCAGGATGCCGGTCGATCCCTACGGCAATGAACTCGAGTACACAAACCAGGAGATCGCACTCGAACTCAACATCGCGGCTCAGGTTTCGGCTAAGGATCCAAAACGAGCGCTTCAGATCGCGCGTCAGAGTTTAAAGAAGGGCTACTCTTCGAATCTTAGTCACACGATCTTCCAGTTGAAGCACAAGAATCCCGAACTCGCTTCCGAGCTGGCAAACGAAGTGGTGGCCAAGCTTTTGGGAGACGCTTTACTCAAGTCGGGCTACGGCGCCTTCTTAGCCGGCAACCTCGCCCGCGGTTGCCGAACTACGCCGTTAGACGTTCCAACGTCAGGCCCCGACGCGCCTTCGGCGATACAGCTATTGTCACCGGAAACATGCCGCGAACTGTTGCAGAAGTCGTATCGGGAAGCATTCTCGTACACGCCGCAAGCGCCGCATCAGTACTCGCCGGAACGGGAGGCAGCACGACAACTCCTGTACGCACTACGACACGTGGGACCAGAGCTGGACACGCTGATAAACGATGGCTCGGCTGCGGTCACGAAAAAGATTAGCGAACTTGACGGCACTGCAGAAACTCAAGCCGCGTTTCAACAAGTGCAGCAGAAGATGAATGAGAGTGGTCCAATGGACGGCGCGCTCGAGTTGATCGAAAAAGTGCCGGTGGAGATGAAAGATTCGCTTTACAGTCAGTACGCCAGCAACACCGCGGTAAGAGGCGACGCAGCGCGCGCGAGGCAAATCATCAACGAGAAGATCGCGAATCCTTACCAGCGGCGGCAGGCGTTAATGAATGTTGACATGCAAGAGGTCTACCAGTTTATGCAGCGCGGCAAGGTTGAAGATGCGCTGCGGACGATCAACGCATTCCGCACGCCGCGTGAACGCGCCGGTTTGTTGGGACAAATTGCGCGACAGATTGGACCGGGACAAAAGCGTGCCGCGGCGATGAATCTGCTGGAGCAAGCGCGTGCGATGTTGGCGCCGGGAGTTCAAGCGCAGGATCAGGAGCAGATGAATGCGTTGCTCGAACTGGCGCGAGCGTTTGCGCGTTACGATGCGAAACGCGCTTTCGAGATAGCCGAGCCGCTGGTGGACCAGGCAAACGACATCTGCGCGGCCGCGCGCACGCTCGAAGGTTTTGGTGCGGAGTACTACCAGAACGAAGAGCTGGATCTGCAAAACGGCAACAGTGTGGCAAACGTGGTGACGCAGATATCGAGCACACTCGGCACGCTTGCGATCACCAATTTCGAACGCGCGAAATCCACGGCCGACCGCCTGCGTCTCCCCGAAGCGCGCCTCCGCGCCTACCTCGACATCGCGCAGCAGACAATTCAGGCGAAGTAAGTGAGGCACTGTCACCGGTCGGCCCAGACACTACCGGCGGCGGAGCCGCGTCGAGCAGTTCACTCGCGCAAAAGCTTCTCAACGAACGGCGTTAGTCACAGAGAATGCTACTCACCGAGCGCCGCGTACTTGAAGAGGCGGAAACGGTAGCGCTGTTGGGCGCGGATGTTTGCGGCGATTACGCCGTGGAGGTTGTCGTCCCACTGCGTGTACTCGTCGATGAACTTGTCCGCTCCGGCTTTGTCGCCCGCGTATTGAACAGCCAGCGTGCGCTCCAGCATCTTCCCGACTACTTCGTGATATTTGTCGTAGTTGATGCGCAACGTCTTCGTTGCCTGGTCGAAACTCAGCAGCCCGTTCTGAAGATAGAAGTTCCACTGCATCAACTGCATCGTGTTGTACGGCTGGTCGCGGCGCGGCTTGTTGTTCTGCAACACGCGCAAAATACCGCCTGCATAGACGCTTCTGAGTTGCGCGTCGGTGTAGTAGCCCTGTTTGTGCAGTGCTTCCGCGACGAACAGCGAAACGAGATCCGCTTTCATCTCTTCGAGCGTGTTTGCATTGTCCTGTAACGCTTCGTCGAGCTCGCGTCCATCCTTCGTGCGATCGACGCCGAGGTAGTGGCCCACTTCGTGCCAAAGCGTGCGATAGAAGTTGCCGTCAGACGTCAACTCTTTCGCCTGTGCTTCACCAACCGCAGCGGCAAACGTTTTCGACGTGCCTTCGAAGATATTTGGATCGCGCATGATGTTCGCGCGCAGCAGGATCGTGCGG
This sequence comes from Pyrinomonadaceae bacterium, assembly GCA_036281015.1. Classification (GTDB taxonomy): domain Bacteria; phylum Acidobacteriota; class Blastocatellia; order Pyrinomonadales; family Pyrinomonadaceae; genus PSRF01. The sequence goes on along the minus strand of DASUPR010000196.1, from coordinate 2,720 downwards.
CCGTAACGGCGCGCGAGGTAGCTTTCGTTCGGCAGGATCGTCGCGGTGTTACCGCCGCGTGACTGCCCGAAATCAGCGACCACGTCGTAAACGCCGACCGGAATGTCTTCGCGCACCTTCTTGTGATTCTGATACGGCAGCGAATCTTCGAGCGCCTGCAAGCCTTTCATCGCCTCGCGCAACGCCGTCGTTTCCTGCGGCCGGCTTTGCATTAGGACGAACGAAAAGAAAGTCTTCACACCGTACAACTCGTCGTCGTACGTCTCGTAAGATCCGATCTGTGCATTCAGGTTTTTGAATCTGCCTGTAACCCAACTCGCATCGCCGGACTCGTAATCGTTTGACAGCAGATCGCGCGCGCGGTTGCGCAGGAAGCGCGCAAACTCTTCATCGTCCTTCGCCACTGCGTCCGCAGCTTCGTTGAGCAGCCCGTATGCTTTAACCAATTCGTCCGCATACGCGACTGAGTAAGGCACAGCGTACAACGGCACTTTCGCCGCGCCGGCAGCCGGACGTTGAACAAGCTGTTGCAACTGGCCCAGGAGCTTCGGATGCAACGTCTGCAACACGGGATACTTGTTGAGCCGCGCGATGTCTTTACGCAGGTTCTTCGCGTTTGCCGTGCGCACGACTGTGCGCAGGTCGAGAATCTCGCTACGTGTTTCGTCAGGGTTCTGCGAAGAGCTGATGAACTGCTCGACTTCCTCTTTCGTGATGGCCCACGGATACATGTTCTTGCCGGGCTTCAGCGGCTCGACCGGCAGGAACGGTTCGCGTTTGTTGTCGAGCGTGGTCGCGATTGGTCCCTGAAACAGACGGTAAAGCATCAAGAGGTTCTGCGTGGCGGGTTTGCCGCCGTTCTGCTTGTCCATCTGTTCGAGCGCGCGATACGAAGAGAGCGCTTCCGGGTGGCGTTGCAGTTCGTAGAGTTTTTGAAAGATCTGGCCCACCTCGATCAATTTGGCTACGGCCTTGCGTTCACCGTCCGACAGTTGTGAAACGTCCGGCGCCAGTCGAATCGTTTGCGTCTTCTCGACGATGGGCTGGCTCTTTTCGAGCGGCCAGTAACCGTTAGCGATGAGCAGCGACATGATTAAGCCTGAAGCGAGTTTAGTCATGAACGCATTCTGCCATGTGTCAGACCTTCTTTGCATCCGCTGCCATGTTTTGTTGAGGTTTTGCGGCAGAACATTAAGGCACTGGCGTTGCAATGCGGCGAGTAGTGACGAGCCTACGCACAACCATTCAACGCCGCTTCAGGCGCATGCGACGACGACGAAAAGTCGGGCGTGCATACGACATGGCGCTCGAAGTCGCGCGCGTGCTCCCGTCACAGGCAGATGTGCTCGACGTCGGTTGCGGTAACGGATTCATCGCGCACCATCTCAGCGGCTTACTCGGAAAACCAGTAGTCGGGCTCGACGTCGGCGACAGCACCGCCGCGCGTATCAAGTATCTGCCTTACGACGGCCGTCACTTTCCCGTGCGGGACCAGAGCTTCGACGCGGTGTTGCTCTGTTACGTGCTGCATCACGCCGACGACGCGCGGCTGGTATTGAACGAAGTCAGCAGAGTCTTGCGGGAAGGCGGGCTCGCGATCATCTATGAAGACATGCCGGCCCTGTGGTGGGACCGGCTCGTTTGTTGGACTCACGATCGCCAGTGGCGTGGACGCACTGGTCCATGCACTTTTCAACTCGAACACGGCTGGCGCAAGACGTTCAACCTGGCAGGATTCGAAATCGTGAGTGAGCGTGCTTTATCGCGCTGGCGTAATCTGGCGCATCCGGTGGCGCGCCGGTTCTTCGCTCTCAGGGCCACGGATTACACAGAGACTCTGTTACTAAAACCCGATCACGCCGCGCTCCCGCAACGTCTTGATCATGCGCAGGCAATCAGCCTCGCGAAAGGGACAGATTGAAAGTATCGACTGGATGTCCCACGCTCCATTGATGCGCGAGAGCACAAAACCTTCCTGCGGATCGATGTGCAGATCCGTCATCTCGGCCGGTGAGATTCGCAACTGCGGCACCGAACGCGGCGTTAGACCAGTGGTCTCGTAGACGTGTTTGACGTACTTTTCTTCGGCTGCCGGCAGCAGCGCCTGCGCTTCAGGATTGTGTGGTTCCTGCTGTAACGCCGTCTGAACGATTTGCAATGCAGCGTCGGGATCGGTCTCGAGTTTGCGTTCCGCGGCCCAGACCATCTCAGTCACGCTTTCGGGCAGATCCTCGATTTCAATGGGCGGCGCCGGCTCTTCCGGTTTTTCGCCTGCAACCCGCGCGACGCCTTCGCTAATCAACGTATAAAGCTGGCCGTAAACGTGAAACGCCGAAGCGTGCGTGTGATAACAGATCTCCGCCACCGACATGCGTTTCTCGACAAAAAACAGCGCCTGGTGAAACTCCTTGCCGAGCTGCTTCAACGACGAGGTCCAGCCGGCGTTGAGTTCGAGAATGGTCCGGTCCGAAGGCACGAGGGTGCGATAACGCGCGAGCTCGTCGATGCGATAGATGCCTTCCATGATCACGTTCGTCGGCTCCACTCCGTCCAGCAAAAGATCTTCAGGCGGTGGCTCTTCGTCGTAAAACTCGAAGTCGCCTTCTTCCCACATGAACAGGTCGTAGATTGCGTCGAGCGTGCGCGTCTTGAGAATGGCGAGTACGTCGTTTTCGGTTAGGAAGCCCTGTTGCACCAGCACTTCGCCGAGTTTGGCGCCC
>DASUPR010000195.1:0-6303 GCA_036281015.1 Pyrinomonadaceae bacterium | reverse complement strand
TGATCTCGTCGGCGATGAACACCTTGGCGTCAGTCGGAAAATCGAGCGCGGTCATACGCAGCTTGTTTATCGCCGAATCATAGAGCGCGAGTCCGGCGGCATCGTGCGGCATGACGCGTCGTAAGCAATTGGAGATTGCCGCGAGCAGTTCGTTGAGATTCAGATTCGAGATCAGCGTGTTGTTGATTTCCAGCAACAGTTGCGAACGATCGCGCTCGCGCGCGAGTTTGTGCTGGTAACACTGCGCTTCGACGGCGACGGCGATCTGCGCGGCGAGCAGTTTCACAAACTCGATGTCGAGTTGATCGTAAGCGCCTGTTTTGTCAGTCCAGAAATTTACGACGCCGAGACGCTGGTGCGCCGTTGTCAAAGGCACGCTGCAAATCGATTTCACCGGGCGTTCGAGCAAGCGCTTTGCATAGGGAAAACGATCTTCAGTCTCGAGATCGCGAATGACCACCGGCTCCTGATGCTCCCAAACCCAGCCCGCGATCGAGCCTTCCATCGGCACTTCGAATGCAGCTTGCCACTCGGTCGGTTCGCACGTTTCCAGCAGATGAAACCGCATGACGTCGCGTTTCTGGTCGTAAAGCAGCACGCCGAGATGCGAAAAGTCGACGAGGCTTTTCAGCCTGCACGCGAGATCGTGAAAGAGTCCTGAAAGGTCCCGATGTGACGCGATGGCTTTCGAGAGTTCGAGGAGGGTTAGATACTTTTTAGTCTGTTCGTCGCCTAATGCGACTTGCGTATCGACGGCTACGACCTGACCGGGAGATGTGTTCACGTCTTAATTCCTTGCTGTATTCCCGAAAGGATACTTGACCGGGTGACGCCGGGCAACCATGGTCTCCGGTGACTGACGATATACCGCCATTTGGCGGTTTGCTGTCACGTTCTTGCTCGAATGTAACGGCATTTGCGGTTGATTAGTTTCTAAAATGCTGTGGCAAAGCAGTTGCTCCTGGCGGCGGCGGGAACATACCGTGTTACGCATCACTACTCGCGACATCGCTGGAAACATCAGTCTCTTTATCGAAGGAAAACTCGCCGGCCCGTGCGTCGGCGAGTTGGAAAAGTGCTGGCGCCGCGCGGTCGCGGGCGAAGCACCGCTGCCATCGCTGGTCGACCTCACCGACGTGAGCTACATCGACACCAACGGCCAACAATTGCTCTCGCAAATGAAAGAACACGGCATCAAGCTCGTCGCAAACGGTTTGATGTCGAAGTTTTTGCTCGACGAGATCGAAACGCGCGTAAAACACTGATTGCAAACTATCTTGTTAGGCGGTAGCCTTCACGTTTGATGAAGCTGCTGCCTCTGCTCTTATTCGTAGTTATCTCGCAGTGTGTTTGCTATTCACAGTCCTCTTCAACAGAGCCGGGCTCCGGCCAGTGGCGGCTCGTTTGGGCTGATGAATTCAACTACAAAGGTTTGCCCGACGCGGAGAAGTGGTCGTATGACGTTGGCGGCCATGGTTGGGGCAACAAGGAGTTGCAGTTCTACAGCGACCGCCGCAAAGAGAACGCGCGCGTCGAAAAGGGCTCGCTCATAATCGAAGCCCGCAGAGACAACTGGGAAGGCCACGAATACACCTCTGCTCGACTCGTTTCCAGAGCAAAAGGCGACTGGCTATACGGACGTTTTGAAATCCGCGCGAAGCTGCCAACCGGCAAAGGCGCGTGGCCGGCGATCTGGATGCTGCCGACGAAACAGCAATACGGCGGCTGGCCGAGCAGCGGCGAGATCGACATCATGGAACAGGTCGGGTTTGAGCCGCGCGTGGTCCATGCTTCAGTGCATACGAAGTCGTACAACCACAACATCAAAACCCACAAAACAGCGAAGACCGACGTTCCCAACGCCACGAGCGGGTTCAACGTGTACGCCGTTGAATGGACGCCGGAAGAGATTCGCGGCTACGTCAACGAGCGGCAGTACTTCAGTTTCAAAAACGAACGTCTTACCAATCCTTCCGCTGATTTCAAGCAGTGGCCGTTTGACCAGCCGTTTCATCTGCTGCTGAACATCGCCGTCGGCGGTACGTGGGGCGGCCAGCAGGGTGTGGATCCGGCCGTGTGGCCGCAGCGGATGGAGATCGATTACGTCCGGGTTTACAGCCACAGATGAACACGAACGGACACGGAGAAAACCCTTGTCTGTGTCCGTCCGTGTTTATCTGTGGCTAAATCAGAAAGGACCCATTTACATGTCAAAACACCTGCTCCTAGTGCTTGTTCTGTGTTTACTTGTCACGCCAGTAGCCGCTCAGGCTCCCGCGAGCGCGGATGATTACAACAGCATTTTTAAAACAGTGAAATGGCGTTCGATTGGTCCGTTTCGCGGCGGACGTTCGGTTGCCGGCACGGGCGTCGTGGGCGATCCGAAGACCTATTACATGGGAACGACCGGAGGCGGTCTTTGGAAAACCGACGACATGGGAATGAGTTGGCGAAATATCTCCGACGGTTTTTTCAAAACGGGTTCTGTCGGCGCGATCGCGGTCGCTGAAAGCGATCCGAACGTGGTTTACGTCGGCATGGGTGAGCACGCGGTGCGCGGTGTGATGACGCACCACGGCGACGGCGTTTACAAGTCGACCGATGCCGGAAAAACGTGGAAGCGAGTCGGACTCGAATCGTCGCAGCACATCGCGCGCATCATCGTTCATCCGAAAGATCCGAACATCGTGTGGGTTGCGGCGCAGGGCGCGTTGTACAGCAAGTCGACGCAGCGCGGCGTGTTCAAGTCTGTCGATGGTGGTGCGACGTGGAAGAACGTTTTGTTCGTGGACGACAAAACCGGCGCGTCAGAGCTCTCGATGGACATGAAAAACACGCGCATCCTGTACGCCGCGATGTGGGAACACGGCCGCTTACCATGGAAAGTGATCAGCGGCGGACCGGGCAGCGGTCTTTACAAGTCAACCGACAGCGGCGAGACGTGGGAACGTTTGAAAGACGGTTTGCCTGACGAGCTCGGCAAGATGGCGATTGCCGTGAGCCGCTCGAATCCGGAAAAAGTTTATGCGCTGATCGAAAGTGATTCCGACAAAGAAGCGGGTGGTTTGTTTGTCTCAACTAACGGCGGCAAGAAATGGAGCCGCATCACAAACGATCATCGCCTGGTCCAACGCGCTTGGTACTACATCGAGCTCTTCATCGATCCGAAAGACGAAAACACCATCTACGTTTTGAGTGCTGCGGCGTATCGTTCGGCTGACGCGGGCAAAACGTGGGAAACGCTCTCGGGCACGCACGGCGACTTTCACGACCTTTGGATCAATCCCGACAATCCCGCCAACATGATCATCTCCAACGACGGCGGCGCTGCGATCACGTTCAACAGCGGAAAGATCTGGAGCACACAGAGCAACATGCCGACCGCGCAGTTCTACCGGATCAATGTCGACAACCAGTTTCCGTATCGCATCTATGGCGGCCAGCAGGACAACTCGTCTGTTTCGATTGCGAGCCGCGAGTTGGGCGGTGGCGGAATCGGCACGTCGAGCTGGACGTATTCGGCGGGCGGCGAGAGCGCGTTTCTCGCTTTTAATCCGGACGATCCGAAGTACGTGATGGGCGGCAGTTATCAGGGAACGATCGAAGTGCTCGATGTGAAAGCAAGCGCGAGCACGCAGGTGATGGCGGCGCCGATTCAGTATCTCGGCATGGACGCGAAGGACCTCAAGTATCGTTACAACTGGAACGCACCGATCATCTGGAGCAAGCACGAGCCGAACGTCTTCTATCACGGCGCGCACGTTCTATTGAAGACGACCGACATGGGTAGAACGTGGAAAGAGATCTCACCTGACCTCACGCGGAATTAAAAAGAAAAACAAGGCAAAGGCGGTGGTCCATACACGAACGAAGCCGTCGGCGCGGAGAACTACGGCACGCTGGCTTACGTGATGGAGTCGCCGCATGAGAAAGGCGTGATCTACACGGGCAGTGATGACGGGCTTGTTTATCTCACGCGTGATGGTGGTGCGAATTGGAAAAACGTGACGCCGAACGGTCTCGCCGAGTGTTTGGTCAATGCGATTGAAGTGTCGCCGCACGACAAGGCGACGGTTTACATCGCGACCACGCGCTACAAATTCAACGACCACACTCCCGGTCTTTACAAGAGCACTGATTACGGAAATACCTGGACGCGGATCGACAACGGCATTGCGCGCAATGCGTTCACGCGCGTGGTGCGTGAGGACGACGCGCGCCGCGATCTGTTGTATGCGGGCACTGAGCTCGGCGTTTTCATTTCGTGGAATGGCGGAAAGGATTGGTCGCCATTTCAGTTGAACCTGCCGATCACGCCGATCACTGACTTGCGCGTTCACAAGGGAAACCTGATCGCGGCGACGTCGGGAAGATCGTTTTGGATCCTCGACGACTTGAGCGTGATTCGTCAGTACAAAGGCAACGTCAACACGTTCGCGCTGTATCGGCCTGAGAATGTTCACCTGGTCAACGGCGGCAGCGAGTTGGACCAGACTAGTGAAGACTTCACGGGTGCGAACACGTTCAGGGGCGTGAATCCCGCGACCGGCGTCGTCATTTACTACCAACTGCCCGAACTCAAAAAAGACGACGAGATCACGATGGAGATCAAAGACTCCGCCGGCAATCTCGTGCGCAGTTTCACTTCGAAAGCGGATGAGAAGTTTATTCGTTATGAAGCTGGTCCACGGCCGAACCCGACGTTGTCGAAAGCGAAAGGGCTGAACCGGTTTGTTTGGGACCTGCGTTATCCGACGATGGTTGGTGTTCCGCACGTGCGCATCGAAGGCGGCTTCAACGGTCACAAAGCGATACCGGGCAAGTACAGCATTACTCTGAAAACGCCGGCGCAGACGCTTTCGAGCGATGTCGAGATTCTCGCGAACCCGCTCTATCCGACCGACGCCGCGACCTACGCGGAGTATCACCGCACGATGTCGGGCATGGAAGCGGAACTGACTGCCATGCACCGGCTCGTGAACAGCCTGTTTGAAAAGCAGAAACAGTTGGAGTCGTTGCTGAGTACGCTTCCGGCGGGTGAGAAGTACGCGGCGATCAAGAAGGACGGAGAGGCGTTGTTGAAGAAGATGAAGGCGTGGGACGAGGACATGGTCCAACGAAAGTCGAAAGCTTACGACGACGTCGAGAACTTCCCGAACAAGTTCACCGCGAATTATCTGTTCATGATCAACGCGACGGAAAGCGACATTCCGCGAGTGAACCAGCCTTCGCTGGATCGCCTGCGCGAGCTGAACGCGCAGTGGGCCACGTTGAAAGCTCGCGCGGATGAAATCCAGAATCGCGACATACCCGCGTTCAACAAGAAACTGTTTGACGCCGGAGTTGGAGCAATCTGGACCACGGATTAGGCGGATAACGCCTCTACTCGCTTCTTAGCGCAACGATCGGATTGACGCGTGTTGCTCGGCGTGCCGGGAGAAGGCACGCCAGCAACGCTACGGCCAGCAACACAATCGAAACGCCCGCGAACGTCAGCGGGTCTTTTGGTGAAACTCCGTAAAGTAGCCCAGCTATCACGCGCGACATCGCAAACGCGCCGATCAAACCGACAACGAGGCCAATCAGCGCCATCGTCATTCCCTGCCGGATGACCAGTCGCAACACATCTGCGCGTTTGGCGCCAAGCGCCATGCGAATACCGATTTCGTGTGTGCGCCAACTAACTGAATAACTCATCACGCCGTAGAGCCCGACAGCCGCGAGCACAAGCGCAACACTCGCGAAGATTCCGAGCAGCAACATGTTGAACCGGCGCGGCGCGACCGAAGTGCCTAACAGGTCTTCGAGAGTTTGTGCGCGCCAGATGATCTGGTTTGAGTCGAAAGCTTTCACTTCCGCCCGCGCGGCCTGCGTGAGTTGTGACGCATCGCTGGCTTCAGTTCGAATCACTAGATTTAGACGCCGCTCCGGCCGCTGCACGTGCGAAACATAAAGCTCAGGCTCGGCAGCTACGTCGAGGCCGTTGCGTTTGATATCCGCAACGACACCGACGATCTCACGCGCCGTCTTGTCAGGACCATCGAAAACGATTCTTCTGCCGATGGGATCTTCGTTCGGAAAGTAACGCTTCACGAAAGCATCGCTGACCACCATCACTTCGGGCACGCCTTCCGTGTCATGATTCGTGAACACGCGTCCACGCTGCAACGCGATGTTCATCGTGCGAAAGTAATCGCTGCCGACGACCGTGTAGTCAGCCGTGGGTTCTTCACCCGGTTTGTTCGGCGGCCGTCCTTCGATTTGGAAGCTCAGCTCAACGTCGAAATCCGTTAACGGAACGTT
>DASUPR010000194.1:0-15364 GCA_036281015.1 Pyrinomonadaceae bacterium | reverse complement strand
TGCTCGACCACGAGTTGCTTGAAGTCGTCCAGCTTCAGGTCGAACAGATCAACAAGACGATGACCCGGCACGGGTTCGAGGTCCGGTTGACTGACGAAGCGAAGCGCTGGATTGTGGATAAAACGTGCGCCGACCGGCTTTATGGCGCCAGACCCATTCGCCGGGCGCTGCAAAAGTACGTCGAAGATCCGTTATCCGAGGCGTTGATTCAGGGGCAATTGGACGGTTCGTCGCTGGTCGAAGTATTTCTGAACGGCAATGAGCTGGATTTCCGTCCGGCCGGGGTGGAAACTGCCGACGACGCCGCGCTCCTGATTCACTGAGTAACTTGTTTGGCGCAAAGGCTTTTGGGCCACAGATGACACCGGTCTGGGTTATCTGTGGCCCTTTGGACTTTCCACTTTTTTGCCTTATAATGCGCCACTTTGCTGCTCAAAAGCTGGCAACTGGCTTCAGGGACGTTGAATCAAACCAGCGTCTTCGATCCAGTACAGTAGCGAGCAGCTTTACCGGTAATCATTAGTCTCTGTACTATTATTCACTCAATTTTGCTCCCCGAAGTTTCTGAGGCCCCGAAAGAACTGCTGAGGGAATTGGTGCCTATGCACTCATATCGCGCGTCCTGGCTCTTTTGTTTTGGCTTATTGCTCGGAATTTTCGTCAGCTTCGCGATTCCACCTCGCGTCACTGCCCAGACGCAACAACGTCTCGTTGAAAACGTCGAGATCATCGGCAATCGCCGTCTCCGTAAAGACGACATTCTCTATTACATCCAAACCCGGCCCGGTGACGTCTACAACGTCGACCAGGTTCAACGTGATTATCAAACACTTCTCTCGTTGACCTTCTTCGACAAGACGGCCACACGTGTGTTGACTGAGAACGGTCCACGCGGCGGCGTCAACATCATCTTCGAGGTCAAAGAACTTCCGATCATCCGCGACCTGACGTTCTCCGGGCTCAAGAGCGTTCCGGAATCAGACGTGCTCAAGGCGTTCCGCGAGCGGCGCGTGGGTGTTTCGAAGGAAAGCACTTACGATCCGGTGAAAGTTCGCACGGCAATGCGGACGATCAAGGAACTCCTTTCGGCAGCCGGCCATCCGAATGCGACTATCGAAGAGCGGACTGAAGAAGTTTCTGCGACCTCGCTGGCGATCGAGTTTGTGATAGACGAAGGCGACCGCGTCCGCGTCGTCGAGATTCAGTTCGAGGGTAACCAGGTTTTCAGCGACGGTTCTTTGCGCGGCGCAATGAAGTTCGTCAAGGAAGCGGGACTGATCACTCGTTTCAAAGGGTCAGACATTCTCGACCGCGAGAAGCTCGAGTACGACCTGCGGCTCGTCGACAACTACATGCGTTCGAAGGGCTACTTGCAGGCGCGTCACGGTGAGCCGCGTGTCGAGAGCGTCGGCCCTCGCCGCACGGGTTTTCCTATCCTGCCGTTGCCGTTTCTTTCGTCGGTCGACGAGGGGTTGCGCGTCACGGTTCCGATTGTCGAAGGCAAGGTCTACCGGCTGGGCGAGTTCAAAGTCGAAGGTAACTCGATCTTCTCCGAACAGCAGATCCGCTCGGTCATCGGTTTGAACCAGGGCGACATCGCCGACGGCGAAAAAGTCAGCAAGGGTCTTTTCGAGAACCTGAAGAAGTTTTACGGCCAGCAGGGTTTCATCGAGTACACCGCCGAACCCGTTCCGACATTCAAAGACAATCCGCAGAACCCGAACGAAGGCATTGTCGACTTCACCGTCACGATTGAAGAAGGAAAACAGTTTACGTTGCGGCGACTGGAGTTTGTCGGCAACACGTTCACGCGCGACAACGTGCTGCGCCGCGAAGTGCTGATCAACGAAGGCGACATCTACAACGATGCCTACTGGGAATACTCGGTCGTCAAACTGAACCAGCTCGGCTACTTCAATCCAATCGACAAAGACAAAGACGTCGACCGCCGCACGAACGATGAAGAAGCCACGGTCGATCTCTCGTTGAAGGTCAGCGAACGCGGCCGTCAGCAGATCTCTTTCAACGGCGGTATCTCCGGCATCGGCGGTTCGTTCTTTGGCCTGGAATACTCGACCAACAACTTGCTCGGCCGCGGCGAGGTGCTTTCGTTCAACCTCGCGGCGGGCAATCGCCAGCGCTCGTTCCAGTTTTCATTCACCGAGCCGTATATCAAAGACCGGCCGATCAGCGCCGGCTTCTCGTTGTTCGCGTTCTCGCAGAAGTTCTTCGGCGAGGGAACGTTCCTTTCGCAGAACCTCAGCGCGCAGGAAGATCTGCTCACCGGTGGGTTCAACTTCAACGACATTGATGAACAGAACCTGTTTACGAGAGATTCGTACGGCGGCTCGATCTATGTCAGTGCTCCGCTTTCTGAGTTCTACCGGAAGCGGCGGTTCACGCAGTTTTCGCGCGTCGGCGCTTCGTATCAACTCTCGCTTTCGAGCGTGAAAGACCCGGAAGCGAACACGGACCCGTCGAACCCGTCGCGGTTCATTCCCGTGATCTACAGTCAGCCGAACATCCTGACGAGCCGCGGCACCTTGACGTTCTCGTACGACACGCGCAACGCGAGTATCGACCCAACAAGCGGACGTGAACTGTCGGCCGCGATAGCGCTCGCCGGTTTGGGCGGCGACGTCAGAACTTATCAGCCGACGTTGTCCTACACGCAGTTCTTCCCGATGCGCCGGAAGAAATCGCCGCGGCCGGAAGTTTTTGGCTTCCGCATCATCGCGGGCACGGTGGGAAGTTTCGCGACGACCAGTAAAGTCAGAGACGCAAACTCGCTGGCGTTCATCGACGGCGTGCCGATCTTCGAGCGGTTCTTCCTCGGCGACGAGTTTACGATTCGCGGTTACAACGTCCGCTCGATCAGTCCGATCGCCCCGGTCGATACGTTCATCACGTCGCAGAACGTCGTGCTGGCGGAGAATGCATCGGGCAATCCGATCGTGATTCCCGGGTTACCGCAGAGCGCCGCGGCGCTCGGCACGTTTACCGGCGTATCAGGCGCAAATGTCGCGGCGCTGCCGCGTTCGTTTACTTCGGTCGGCGGCGACACGCAGATTCTTGCCAACCTTGAATATCGAATCCCGATTATCAGCGACACTGTCAGCATCGCGGCATTTGCGGATATCGGCAGTGCATTCAACCTGCGGAGCAATACCGATCAGACGTTCTCGAGTAATTTCCTGCCAGACCAGCCGTTTCTTTCGACCGTCGGTGGGATTACCTGCGATCGCTTTCGGGTCGCGGGGTTCCCGTTCCAGGTGCCGATTAGCTTGAGTTCGCTGGCGCTGTGCAACAACCCAAACCTGGGGGCGTCCGGGTTCTTCAGTCTGGTGGCGCGTGACAACCGCATCATCAGCCAGGGCGAACTCGAAGACGCGCGGAGGTTGACTGACAACGATCCGATCACGGGCTTGCCGATCGGCTTCCAGCCTGTGTTCCTGCGCGGCGAGGCCCAAACGAACAGCGTGGTCCGTTTATCGCAGAGTTTGTTCGCGAAGATCGGCGATTATCGTTCGAGTTTGGGTATGGAAGTGCGAGTTCAGGTGCCGGTCATCAATGTACCGTTTCGCTTAATCTTTGCGTATAATCCAAATGCCCGTGAGAACCAGGTCATCGACGGGTTTCCGTTTTTCTTTAACGAAAAAAAGAGAGTCATTCGCTTCAGTGTCGGGCGGACCTTTTAATTGCTTGAGCCAACCAATTGTGGCTGGCTGAGCACTAAGCGACACTAAAGGGTTTTCCCCGTCACCCCAACTGTAAGGAGTAATACAAGAAAGTTATGAAGATAGCTCGTTCCTTTGCGGCCGTGGCCCTGCTCGCGATTGTGGCAGTTTCCGCGTCAGCACAACAGAGACCAGCAGCGCCCACAACCGCACCCGGCACTCAGCAGGCGACGGTGGCGGTGCCGGATAGCAAAATCGCAATGATCTATTCAGACGCGTTTATGGATCCGAAGACCGGCATTGCAAAATTCAACAGTTTGCTCTCCACCCTGAACCGCGAGTTTCAGCCGCGGCAGACCGAACTGCAGGGCTTGCAGACCAGAATCAATACGTTGACCAAAGAAATCAGCGACACGCAGAGCGTTGCCGATCCAAATGCCATCCGGACAAAGAGAGATCAGCTCGAGCAGCTCAACACCGAGTTCAAACGCAAAGGCGAGGACGCCGAGGCCGCCTACACCAAGCGCCGTCAGGACATCTTCCTGCCGTTGCAACAGGACATCGGCAAAGCTCTCGAAGCCTTCGCCAAAGCCCGCGGCATCACCGTCATCGTTGACGGCAGTCAGGTCCCGGTTGTTTATGCCGCCGATAGCATCGACATCACGCGGGCATTCATTAACGAGTTCAACAGCAAGAACCCAGCGACGGCTTCGGTAACAACGCCGTAGCTTGGGTGATTGCCCAAGTACCATGCGAAACAATCTTCTTCTGATCAGCGCGCTGCTCGTCGTGGCCTTTGCCACCACGATCAGCGCGCAACAGCAACCAACGAGGCCGGCATCGCAGCCGACCGCTACACCTGCTCCAACCGCCCCCGCAACTGTGGCCTTGCCAACGAGCAAGATGGCAGTGCTCTACACCGATCTGTTTCTCGACCCAAAGACTGGCATCGCAAAGTTCAATGCCGTAGTGACGAAATTGAACGCTGAGTTTCAGAAAGTCAAAGACGAGATCCAGGCAATGCAGACTCGCGCGCAGGCGTTGGAAACTGAAATCAACAAGCTGCGGGAAGCTCCTGAAGGAACACCGATCGATCAACGATCGCTGCAAACCAAGATCGATCAGCTCGAGCAACTGAAGAAAGATATTCAACGCAAAGCTGAAGACGCGCAGGCCGCTTACAACCGCCGCCGGCAAGAGCTCTTCGGCCCGTTGCAGGAGGAGATCAGCAAGGCGCTCGAAGCGTTTGCCAAGGCGCGGGGCATTAACGTGATCATCGACGCCGCGCAAGTGCCGCTCCTGTACGCTGCCGACAGCATCGACATCACGCGCGCATTCATCACGGAGTTCAACAGCAAGAATCCTGCGACCGCATCCGCCACGCCGGCGCCATAGGCCATTTTCGATTTTCGATTTTCGATTGCCGATTAGTTTGGCTTGAAGCTTGACGACTTCTGTCTGACAATCAAAAATCGAAAATCGGCAATCGACAATGTTATGGAAACAGTCCTCGACTCTCAGGCAATTCAGCAACTACTGCCGCACCGTTATCCTTTTCTCCTCGTCGATCGCATCGTCGAGCTGGTGCCGAAAATCCGCATCGTCGGCATCAAGCAGGTGAGCATTAACGAACCGTATTTTCAGGGTCACTTTCCGGGCGCGCCAGTGATGCCCGGCGTGCTGGTCGTGGAAGCATTGGCCCAGGTCGGCGCAGTGCTCGCGCTGCGCGAGATCGAGGATCGCGATCAGAAACTCGTCCTGTTCACCGGCATCAAAGAAGCGCGCTTTCGCCGTCCGGTTGTACCGGGTGATACGCTGGTGCTCGAAGTGACCGCACTGCGCATCGGCTCGCGCGTGCAACGTATGCGCGGCGAAGCCAAGGTGGATGGCCAGCTCGCGGCAGACGCGGAAATTATGAGCATTGTTGCGCCGCGCGATACGAACGCGATTTGATATGTCTACGGCTGCACATCCGGCTACCATTCATCCGACCGCGGTTGTCAGTGCGAAAGCCAGGATCGGTTACGACTGTTACGTCGGGCCCTACTGCATCGTCGGCGACGAAGTTGAGCTCGGCGACAACGTTCGTCTCGAATCACATTGCGTCATCGACGGCCGCACGTGGATCGGCGCAGACACACACATCTTTCCTTTTGTCTCCATCGGCCTCGCTTCACAGGACCTGAAATACAAAGGCGAACCTTCCGAAACGCGCATCGGCGCACGCAACAACATTCGCGAGTTTGTCACGATTCACCGCGGCACTGCCGGCGGCGGCATGCTTACAAAGGTCGGCGACGACTGCCTGATCATGGCGCAGGCTCACGTTGCGCACGACTGCATCATCGGCGACGGCGTGATCATGGCCAACGCCGCGACACTCGCCGGACACGTCGTGATTGAAGACCGCGCGAACGTTGGAGCTTACTCCGGTATTCATCAATTCTGCCGCGTCGGAAAGGAAGCCTACATTGGCGGTTACTCAGTGGTCGTCAAAGATGCGTTGCCGTTTGCTTTGACTGTCGGCAATCACGCGAAGTGCTACGGCTTGAATATCACCGGCATGAAGCGTCGCGGTTATCCGCGCGAGACCATCGATGCGCTGCACCACGCTTTCCATCTACTTCTCTCTGCAAAACTCAACACCAGCCAGGCAGTGGAACGCATCCGTGAAGAGATTACTGACTCTCCGGAAGTTTCTTACGTGCTTCGTTTCATCGAAGAATCGAATCGCGGCGTCACCAAATGAAAGTCGGACTGATCGCGGGCAACGGAAAGTTTCCGTTCATGGTTGTGGAAGGCGCGCGGCAGTCGGGGGCCGAGCTTGTGGTGGCGGCCATTCGCGAAGAGACAGATCCGGAGATCGAGAAGCTCGCCGATCGTGTGAAGTGGGTCGGCATCGGTCAACTCGGCCGCATGATTCGCTTCTTCAAGGACGAAGGCGTCGAGAAAGCGATCATGGCCGGGCAAGTGAAGCACGTGCAGATCTTCAGTCGTGCCGTGCCCGATGCGCGCATGTTGAAAGTGCTTTTGAAACTGCCGCGGCGGAATACTGATTCGCTGATTGGCGCGATTGCGTCAGAGCTTCAGAGTGAAGGAATCGAACTGATCGACTCGACTTGCTTTCTCCACGAGAGCTTGCCGCAGAGCGGCACGCTGACACGGCGCCAGCCGACCAGGAACGAACGCGAAGATATTGAATACGGTCTGGAAGTGGCGCGCGAGATCGCGCGGCTCGACCTGGGCCAGACGATCGTCGTGCGTGGCAAGGCGTGCGTGGCGATTGAAGCGATGGAAGGAACTGACGCGACGATCAGGCGAGCGGGTTCGCTGGTCTCTGGACGGCTTACCGTCGTGAAACTGGCAAAGCCGAATCAGGACATGCGGTTTGATGTGCCGGTGGTTGGTGTGCCGACGATTGAAACGATGGTCGAAGCCGGCGCGACGTGTTTATGCATCACCGCCGGCAAGACCTTGATGTTTGATCGGAAAGAGATGATTGCGGCTGCCGACAAGCAGAAGATCGCAATCGTTGCGGTTTAGTTTGCGGGCCGGTTCGCTTCCGCGGTTGCTTCTGCCTTTGGATCGTAAGGCGTCGCCAAATACTTCTTCGCCACTGCCTGCGCGTTGTCGTAATCAATCCCCGAAGCCACTGCCTTGTTGTACTCGTAAACGGCGCGTTGGCGCTCACCCTTCGCATCGTACGCGTTACCGCGTTTGATATGCGCCCACGCCTCGATCCATGCCGGTTTCAGGTTTCCGATCAGCGACGCTTCGAGATTGTCGAGCGCCTGTTGCCAGTTGCGCTGTTCGAGGAAAAGCAGTCCGAGGTTGTAGTAGACCCAGGAGTTCGAGCGATCGAGCTTCAGCGCCGCTTCAAACTGCTGCTGTGCTTCCGCGTAGATCCCTTCCTTCATCTGCTCGATACCACGCCGCGCGATGATCGACACGCGCAGGTCGTCTGACATGCGCAGGATTTTGTTGTTGGGATCGACGACTACCTCGATCGGCTGTCCATTCGATTCGAAGTCAAAGTCTTCACTACGGCCTTCAATACGCACAGTCGTCTGTTGATTGTCGCCTTCAGCACGGAGCAGCAACTCGACCGGCATCCGCAGCGTTTCGAGGTTCTGTTTCACAGTGCCGCGCGTGCGGAACTTTCCGGCGCGCGTGCGGATGATCTGGTAATCGACAGTGAACTCCGGCACGCCCGTGCCTTCGATCCATTGCGCGAAGAAGTAACGCAGGTTGTCCTGCGAGATCTGCGTTGCCAGTTTTTCAAACTCATCTATCGAAGCGTTTTTGCCGCGATAGGTGTCGAGGAACGTGCGCAGCAGGCGATCGAAGTTTTCGCGGCCGATCGTTTCGCGCAGCATGCGAAAGATCATCGATCCTTTGTAGAAAACGATCGATTGATACGCGGCGGATTGATCGTCGAGCGCGCTTGGAGCACGGGCGATCGAAGCCGTTTGTTCGAACGTCAGTGCACGTTCCTGTTGTTCGCGTTGCGCTGCGTCGAGGCCGCCGGCTGTGAGCGTGGTTTCGCGAAATGCGAAAGCGCTCCACTCGGCGAGACCCTGCGAGAGCCACGCATCGTCAAAAGACTTGAGGCCGACCGTTTGACCCCACCACTGATACGCGATCTCGCGTTGAAGTTTCTCTTCGGGCACGGGACGCGTCGTGTCGAACATCTTGCTCGACAGGAAGACCATTCCAGGACCGGAGTACGTGTCTAAACTCTCATCGTCGATCTGCACCACGACGAGGCGATTGCCGAAGAGTGGCTTGCCGTATTGTTTGGTGTAGTACTCGAGCACGCGGCCGGTTAACTCCGCGTATTGTTCGATCCGCTTCTCGCTGCCCGGCATCGCGTACAACTGCAATTCGTAATTGTGATAGCGCAGGTTCTTGTTGATGTATTGTCCGGCGGCAAAGTTTCCGATCAGCACCGGATTGCGATGTACAAAGCGATAACGAACCGCGCCTAGCTTCGGATCGGCTTGAGCGACGACCGGGTCGTCACTGGTGCCTGCGACCTGCACCCCTTGTGGAACAACCAGCGTGATGTCCGACGTTGCTCTGTCAGCGGCGTAGTCGTGAAACGGAAACCACCGCGAGGCATACATCAGGTACGAACCTTCAGTGCCGACGTAAGCCAAACGCTTCGTCGCGAGCGGTCCGCCTTCGGGCGAAACCAGCGCGCCGCCCCAGCGAATACGCAGTGTCACCGGCTGGTTTGCCGGGACTACCTGGCCCAGGTCGATACGGACGCTTGGTCCAAGCGCGCCCACCCCGACCGCGTCCTGCACGAAGCCGCTCAGTGGCTTGCCGTCTTTTTCGATAGTCTCGACTTTCAGCGAACCGTTGAGCTCGAAAACCACTGAGCGCGTGGCGTCCAGCGGTGTAAACGTGATGTCGGCGCCCGCGCGCAACGTGTGCTGCTCGGGGATAATCTGAGCTTCGATACGGTAGTGCGTGATATCAAAACGACTGGCGGCCTGCTGAGGGGCAGGCTGTTGTGCATTTCCCGCGAGGGCAAGCGTCAGGACGGCCAGGGCCGCCATGAGGCCGGCGAAGATAGGCTTTATTCTCATCATGGCTTTCGGTATTTGCGAACGATTATACAGCCGTTCCAACCGCTAAGAGGAATCCGCTGCGAGGCTTTTGGATGGCTGGAACCCCCGGGCGGTTGGCTATTTATCCACAGATCTGTCGAAACTGTGGAATGACTGCGGGTTGGCTTGACACCCCATGTATCAGGAAATACAGTCTCCATTCTGCGTTGCTGCATCCTTGCTCGATTGAGAGCTCTATCCACGTTACAAAAGGAGTTGTGATTTATGAGACGCGTCTCCAAGCTTTTACTTCCCGTCTTTGTCTGCGCGCTCGCTGTTCTCTACGGGCAAGCTCAAACCGCCCGCAGCGTGCGGGTCGATTTCAAGGAAACGACCTTGAAGAACGGCCTCCGCGTCATTACCGTCGAAGACCACTCAGCCCCCGTGATCGCGATTTCGGTGACCTACAACGTCGGTTCCCGAAACGAGCGCAAAGGCCGCACCGGTTTCGCCCACCTCTTCGAACACATGATGTTCAAGGGCTCCGAGAACATCGGTTCCGGCGAACATTTCCTGCTCGTCTTCAATAACGGCGGCACCATGAATGGTACCACCAACGAAGACCGCACTAATTATTTCGAAGCACTGCCGGCGAACCAACTCGATCTGGCTCTCTTCCTCGAAGCCGATCGTATGAAGAGCCTCGAGATCACCAAAGAGAACCTCGACAACCAGCGCAACGCTGTGCAGGAAGAGCGCCGCCTCGGCGTCGACAACCAGGCGTACGGCAAGAGCAGCGAAGTTCAGCAGGAGTTGCTTTACGACAATTTCGCTTACAAGCACTCCGTGATCGGTTCGATGGAAGATCTCAACGCCGCGAACGTCGAAGACGTCGCTGAGTTCTTCAAGATGTACTACGCCCCGAACAATGCCACACTCGTGCTCGTCGGCGACTTCAAAACCGATGAAGCGTTGGCAAAGATTCGCACCCACTTCGAAAGCATCCCGCGCCAACCCGCTCCGCCCGCAGTCGACATGACCGAGCCGCAACAGAAAGCCGAACGCCGCGCGACGGTCGAAGACCAGTTGGCTCGTGCACCGCGCCTCGATCTGGCGTTCAAAGCCGTGCCCGGAAACACGCCTGACTTTTACGCGTTGCAGGTGCTCGCCACAGCTTTACAGGGCGGCCAGAGTTCGCGGCTTTATCAAAAGCTCGTGCGCGAGAAAGAGATGGCCACCTTCGTTGGCGGCTTCATGGACGAGAAGCGCGGTGTCGGCGCGTTCTACACGAACGCCACGCTGCGCCCGAACGTGAAGATGGCAGACGTCGAAGCGGCTATCTATGAAGAGATCGAGCGGCTGAAGAAAGAGCCGATTGCCGAGTGGGAACTGCAAAAAGCAAAGAACACCACTCGCCGCAACTTCATCAACGGTTTGCAAAGCTCGCTGAACCGTGCGGTGACGATCGGCCAGTACACCGTTTATTACAACGAACCAAACCTGATCAATATGCGATTGGACAAAGTTGCTGCCGTGACGAAAGAAGACGTGCAGCGCGTCGCGAACAAGTATCTTCTCGACACCAATCGCACGGTGGTGATCACCATGCCGATAGCAAAGGCCAAGCCCGCAACCGGCGCCTCAGGCCAGTAAAGGAGTTATGAACCAATGAGAATAAATAAGTTTCGCAACAACATTGTTGCCGCACTGATGCTGGTTGCGCTTGTTTCGTCGTTGGCCTTTGGCCAGGGAGGCCCGGCGCCGGCCCAACAACAGCAAACGACGAAAGGCGCGGTAGTCAAAGGCAAGGCGCCCGTAAACAAGCAGGTTTTGAAAGTAAAGCTTCCGCGCGCGGAAGAAGCAAAGCTCGCGAATGGTTTGCAGGTCGTGCTGCTCAGAAGCACGAAGGTGCCGACCTTCAACATGCAGATGGTCGTGCTGAGCGGCGGTCTTTCCGATCCGGCAGACTATCGCGGCCTGGCGAGCTTCACGGCTTCGTTGCTGCGCGAAGGAACCAAGGGTCGTGCGAGCAAGGACATCGCAGAACAGGTTGATGCACTCGGTGCGACGCTTGGCGCGGGCTCCGGTTTTTCTGCGATGACCACAAATGTAAACGCGGGCGGCCTGGTCGAAAACTTCGATCAGACGCTGGAGCTTTTCTCGGATGTTATTCGCAATCCGACGTTCCCGCAGGCTGAAGTCGACAGGTACAGGAACCGCACGTTGTCGCAGCTTCAGCTTCAGCGATCGTTTCCGCAGTTTTTGGCGCAGGAGCAGTTCAACCGGGCAATCTACGGCACGAGCCACCCGGCTTCGATCGTGGCTCCGCCTGCTGAATCGCTCAAGAAACTGAGCACCAAAGACCTCGTAGACTTTCACGCGAAGTACTACCGGCCCAACAACGCGATTCTCGCGATCGTCGGCGATCTCACGATGAAGGAGATCATGCCGAAGCTCGAGAAGGCGTTCGGCACCTGGGAGAAGGGCGATGTTCCGGCAACGACGATTCCCGCGGCGCCGGCGCAAGGTGAGGCGAAGATCTACTTGATCGATCGTCCCGGCTCAGTGCAGACCGTGCTGCAACTCGGCACGTTGGGCATCGAGCGAACCAGCCCGGATTACTTTGCCGTGTTGCTCGCGGATCGCGTTCTCGGCGGTGGTCCATCAGGACGTTTGTTCCTGAACCTGCGCGAGGACAAGGGCTACACTTACGGTGCGTACAGCGGCTTTGGTGGTTCGAAGTTCAGAGGAACATGGACTTCGAGTTCGGAAGTCAGAACTGACGTTACTGAAGGCGCGATGAAGGAGTTCATGTACGAGCTCAATCGTATGCGCGATGAGAAGGTGGGCGCTGAGGAACTCGAGAATGCGAAGCGCGCGATCGTCGGCAGCTTTGCGCTCTCGCTCGAACAGCCGCAGGCGCTCTTGCAGAACATCATTACGCAGAAGCTCTACAACCTGCCGGTTGATTACTGGGACACGTACCCGCAGAAAGTCGACGCGATCACCGCGGACGACGTTCAGCGGGTAGCGAAGAAGTATATCGACCTGGGCCACTTGCAGGTGGTTGCGGTTGGTGATGCTGCGAAAGCGCGCGACGTGTTGAGCAAGTACGGCAAGGTTGAAGTGTTCGACGCTGAAGGCAAGCCTTTGAGCGCTAACTAACAGCCCGCGGATAAACACAAACGACACGGACCGGAATTATTTCCGGTCCGTGTTTTTCTATGTTCGCTTGTGGGCGTTAAGGTTTTGAAGCGACGAAGTCGACGTTCTTTTCATCGTCGATGAGAGCGGCGAACGTTCTGTCCAAAGGTGCGAAGCTGTAACCGTCTTTCGACGGTATGACACGATACGTTTTTTGCGACGGCGCGACGGTGAATGAATAATTGCCTTCGCTGTCTGTTGTCGCGGCCATCACGCTGCCTGACGGGCTAATCAAAACCACAGTCGCGTTTGCGAGCGGCGCTTGGTCAGGACCGACGATGCGCCCGGTGATCTTGATGTTCCGGCGCAGGCGTGATGCGGCGTTTCGCAGTTGGTCGTCGGAGACTTCCTTTGGCGGTTCAGTTGTTGTTGGTTTCGCAGCGGTCTCGGGTTCAGTTTTGACCGGCTCGGGCTCTGTCTTCGCAGGCTCGGGTTCGGCTTTGGGCGCCTCAGCGGTGGTGGAAGTTGTCGCAATTCCACTTAGCCGGTTTTCCAGCCCTTCTGTCGAGCCGTTTACCTTGCGATAGAGCTGCTCGATGATCGAGCGCTTCACTGAATCAGGCTCAGCGCCTTGGTAGCTCTTGATGTAATAATCGAGCGCCTGTGCGTTCTGACCCGTTTGTTCGTGCGCGGCGCCGAGGTGCCAAAGCGCGGTGCGCCACGCGGGCGTGCTCACCGGCAGGATCTCGGTCGCGCGTTTCAGATGATCGATCGCTTCCGTGTACTTCTCCTGGTTGAACAGCGCCCAGCCTTCGTAATCTTCCATCCGGCCTTTCAGAATATTCGCGAGCACGTTTCGCGGCGCATCGGCAACGTCAGGAATGCTGCCGGAAGCAAGTGCGCGTGCGCGCAAGTCTCTGAATTCGTCTGCTTGCACGGCCATGGTCAGCGCGTGCGCGCTGAGCGCATCGTCTGAAGCTTTTCGCGCTGCGGCAACGAGTTCGAGCACGGTCGACATACCGACGCCGTTTCTCAACAAACGACTGGCTGCGTACAACTGGCGAAACGCGCGCATGTTGTCGGTGCCGGAAGCGAATTCCTGCGCCGCTGCGACGGCCGCGGTCTCGTTGACCTTTTCGCCTTCAGCCGGTGTGATCGCGGAGTTAAAAGCAAGGAGCGCTTTCATCAGTTTCGCGTTTTCCGGTGTGTCGGCTGAACGCGCCTGAAAGATTCCCGCGCGGCGTTCGGGTGCGAGCAGGTCGATGAAGTTGGTATCACTCGCCGGCAGACGTCCGGCCAATTGCGTGTGAACCTGTCCTTCTTTTACTTGGAACGACTCACGCAGCACCTCGACGGCTTCCTGATAAAGGCCCATCGACGCGAGCACGGTCGCGAGTTCGTAATTGAGTGTCGGAAACTTGCCGTACTGCCGCGCATAACGCATCGCACGCTCGGCGTCGAGTGGCTGCTTCGAACCGAGATATGCATGGGCCAACGCGATCTGCGCCCACGTGTAACGCGATTCGACCGCAACCGCGCGGCGCGCGAGATCGAAAGCCTTGTTGTTGTCGCCGTGTGCGGCGTACCAGTAGGCGGCGCCGGCGAGTAACGGCAGGTTGCGCGGTTCTTCTTTGAGCGCAGCTTCGAGCTCGGTGGCCGCTTCGTCCTGACGCGACAGTTCGAGTAACGAGATCACTTTTCCCGCGCGCGCGGCGCGATCTTTCGGGTCGGCTGCGAGTTGTTCGGTGTAGAGCGCGAGCGCCTGGTCGGCTTTGCCCGACGCGCGATAAAGATCCGCAAGACTGATGCGCGAAACTTTCGAAGCCGGATCGAGTTCGAGTGTTCGTTTGTATTCCTCTGCTGCTTCGTCGAGACGCAGCGAGAGATGCAGGCCGATCGCTTTCACGCGATGTGCTTCAGCAAGATCGGGCGCGAGCTGGATCGCATTGTCGGCGAGGCGGATCGCTTCGTCGCCGCGTTCGATACCCAGGTAAAAGCTCGCGATGCCGGGCAGGCGTTTCGCGTCTGCGCCAAACTTTGTCTCGATGTTTTGCGCTGCTTTGAACGCCGCTGCTCGCTCACCACGCAGGTAAAGATTGGTTGGAATTTGCAGGATCACACCCGTGAACAGGTTGTCGGGCGTTGTCGCCGGATCGACTGCGTCGATCGCCTTGAACAAGTGTTCGATCCCGCCGACGCTGTCGCCGTTCTTGAGTTTTTGATCGCCGACAGCAGCGTGTGCGCTAACGAGATACTCGATCGCACGGGCGCGTTCCTTCGACTCCGGATGCGTGTCGAGAAATTCTTTCAACTTTACCACGCGCTCGGCCACCGGAAGCACCAGCGTCAGTGAAACTGTCTCTTCTTCGTCTTCAACTTCAACGGGTGTTGTTGGTTTCTTCGCCGTTGGTTTGACGGTGGTGCTGCCTTTGGCGCTCAGGTTTCTGCGCGGTGGTTTTGTGGACTCTGTTTCTTTCTTCGGCGGTTCTGGCAGTTCGGTTATTTCGGTTTTAGTTTCAGCCGGCGTTGATTCTGTCTTCGGGCTCTCGGTTGGAGTTGGTTCAACTTTCGGACTCTCCGCCGGTGATGCTTCAGGTATGGCGGATTCAGTTGGCGTCGGTTCCGGCTTTGGTTCTGTTTTGGGAACGTCAGCCGGCGGCGTTGGTGTTGGTTGGGGATCCTGCGCTCGCGCGGCCTCCGCGACAACTCGCGGACGTGTTTTTTCACCGTCACTTGCGCTGACCAGAACCGTTTGCGGCGACTCGGTTGCCGTGCCTTCTCTATCAACGGCGACTGTGGACGCCGGCTCCAGGTCCGCGGCGTTGAAACCGATCTTCTCAGCGAGCGCGTTGACAAACGTGCGTACGCCGCCGTCGACGGCTTCCGTGAAGCGTCCCTCGCTCAATGGGCCACGCATGCGATAACTCATCTCGCCCAACACACCCTCGGGCAATTGGCCCTGGACCGTGCGGCTAAACCTCGTGAACG
>DASUPR010000193.1:0-4827 GCA_036281015.1 Pyrinomonadaceae bacterium | reverse complement strand
CAGTTGTTTCTGGCGAACGGCGTGACGACGATCAGAAACATGATCGGCAAGCCGGAACACGTCGTGTTGCGCGACAAAGTCGCAAAGCGCGAGGTGCTTGGACCAACGATCTACACGGCTGGACCACCACTGCTCGGCAACAACGTTTCCACACCGGAAGCGGCGGAGCGCGTCGTGACCGATCAGAAAAAGGCTGGCTACGATCTACTTAAAGTTCACGAAGGGCTAACACCGGAAACTTACGCCGCGATCGCAGCGACTGCGAAACGGGTCGGCATTCCCATGGCCGGACACGTCACTGCCACCATCGGCTTGAAGCGCGCGCTGGAAGCGCAGCAAGCCTCGATCGAACATCTCGACGGCTACCTGCAAGCGATGGTCGCGGACAATTCGCCGGTGCAACCTACCCCATCACAAGTCGTGCTCGGACCGGTGCTCGAACACATCGACGAAAACAAGATTCCCGCGCTCGCCGCAGCCACGAGCAAAGCCGGCGTATGGAACGATCCAACCATCACGCTTTTCAAACTAGTCGTTTCCGACACCACACCGGAAGAGTTATTGAAGTGGCCCGAGATGCAATACATCCCGGCCAAGATGCGCGAGGGATTCGCGAAACAGAAACAGTCAACGCTCGGTAAACCTGTCCCGCTCAGCGAGCGCCAGCGTTATCTCGAGCTCCGCAACAAGATGCTGGTCGCCTTGCGAGCCGCCGGCGCGAAACTGCTCATCGGTCCGGATTCACCGCAGTTCTTTCTTGTTCCCGGCTTCGCGACGCACAGAGAATTGCAAAGCTTCGTTGAAGCAGGATTGACTCCGTACCAAGCCCTCGAAGCCGCGACACGCAATCCGGCGGAGTACTTCGCCACGACTATGAAAACGCCGCGCGACTTCGGCACTGTCGAAGTGGGCATGCGCGCAGACTTGCTCTTGCTCAACTCGAACCCGCTGCAATCTGTCGCTAACCTGTCGAAACGTGAAGGCGTGATGGTACGCGGACGTTGGTTACCGGAAACCGAACTGCGCCAGATGCTCGACAACATCGCCGCACTCAATCGCGCGCCCGCAGCAGCGCCCGCAGCAACCCCGCCCGCGGCTTCATCAGCACAAGCACAAACCAAAGCAGACTTCAGCGGAACCTGGACACTCGACAAGGCCAACAGCGAAGGTCTGCCGCCCGGGATGGATCAAGTCATGACCGTCGTCCAAACCGGCGACAAGCTCTCACTGGAAACCAAACTGATCGGCGAAGAAGGCGAACAGGTCGTCGCCGACAGCTACACGCTCGACGGCAAAGAAACAGACTTCACTCCAAGAACTCCCGGCGGGCAGAGCGGCAAGGGCAAACGAACCGCCAAGTGGACGGCGGACGGCATCGAGGTCACTGAGACGTCGACTTTCGATGGCCCTGAAGGTCCGGTCAACGTTCAGCTGCAGCGCAAGTGGGTGCTCTCAGCGGACGGCAAAACCCTGAAGATTGAAATAGTTGCCGAAGGCCCAGCCGGTAAACAACAAATCAAACGCACCTTCATCAAGAAGTAGCTCCGTGTTATCCGTGAAATCCGTGGCCTGAACAACGCAAATCACCCTTTCCGCATCGGAAGGTTTGTTTCAAAGAGGAACCCGGGAAATCCTGGGTTCTGAGCTTTCAAACCTAACCTTCTCCCGCATACAATCGTACGCACCATGAGTAGATTTACGCTTATCGCAGCTATCCTCCTTCTGTCAGTGGCTACGGCTGAGGCACAATCGACCAGGCCGAGACGCGTGGCCAGACCCACGCAAAAGAGCAACACGACGACGACCGACAAATCCTCGGAACCGTTGCTGCGGCCGGAACCAACCTCGTCACCCACGGCGCGGCGCACCAGTTCAAACGATTCGCTGCTCGACGTGCAGCCGGTCAAACCGGTCGTGAACACCGTCGGCACGGCCGATACGAAGCAGGCGTATCTCCTGCTCGAACAGAAACAGTTTGCCGCGGCCGCGAAGGCAGCAAAGGATCTCGCCGCACAACATCCGAATGATCCCGAGGCGTACAAAATCGCGGGCTTTGCCGAGTTGAACTTGAAACAGTACGCCGAAGCCGCAAAGGATTTGGAAAAGGCGGTTCAGTTGCAGCGCGCCTCCAAGCAGGAAGATCCAAACACCGAGAGCGCACTCGGCCAGGCGTACGTGCTTTCCGAACGATATCAGGAAGCGTTACCGCTGCTTGTCGCCGCCACCGCGCGCGACGCGAATAAGCCGGACGCGCTGATGGTTTACTACCGAGGCATCTCCGAATACAAAACAGGCAAGATTGCCGAGGCCGAAAAGAGTTTCAACCAGGTCGTCAAACTAAATCCGAAAGATTCACTGTCGCTCTTTTATCTCGCGCAGATCGCGCTCGGAAAAAATGATCTCGACGGCGCCATCGCTTCGCTGAATCGTGCTACCGTCAACGACGCGCGCATGACCGGCGCCTGGACCTTGCTGACGTCGTCGTATCTGCGACGCGCCGCGACGAGCACCGATCAGGCAAAAGCAGACGCCGATTACCTCAACGCCGTCCGTTCCGGCGAGGCTTTGATCAAACTGCGCACGGACGCCGAAGCGATCACGCTTTTCGGCCAGGCGCTGATCGGCGCGAAACAGTATGCGCGCGCGGCGGCGGCTCTCGATCGCGCAACCGCTTCTCAGGACGCGACGGGCATAACGTTCTATTTGTTGGGCGTCGCTCAATCACGCGCGGCAAACTTCCCGAAAGCAATCGCGGCGCTCGACATGGCCGCGAAGAAGACCCCTGAGGACGTAAACATCTATCGTGAGCTCGGCTACGCCTACGAAGTCACGAAGCAGTATCCGAAGGCGTTAGCGGCGTATCAGAAGGGCGCGGCGCTTGCTCCCAGCGATCCCGATTTCAAGGAATCGATCGAGCGCGTGAAGCCGGTCGCCAATCAAGTCAAGCAGTGATGTGAGTAATGCGCGATAAACTCCCGGACCTGGCAGCGACCGCGCGCGCGTTCGCGACCTACTCGCTGGTGCCGTACCTCGGCATCCTGTTCTGTCCGGGCGCGGTGGTGGTTGGAACCGTTGGCGTGGTTCGATCCTACAGTTCACCGCAAATGAGTGCCGCGCGAAAGGTCTGTTACGTCAGTACCGCTGTCGGCGTTGTCGTACTGATTGCTCAGTTGCTGCTCTGGTGGATCCTGTATCAGGTCCCTGCGTGGGCGCTGGCTCCATAACCCAAACCGGCTAGAAGGAGACAACAATGCGAATTATTTTTTCTCTGCTACTGATCGGAGCGTTGCTCACCGGCGCATTTGCGCAGCGTCCCCGTAGCGTGGAGCCCGAGCCGGCGAAAGCACCAGCAGCACCCGCACCAAAAACCGTCAAAGCCAAGTATGAAGGGGGCGTTTTCGGTTACACCAAGACGATGGAAGGCACCCTGACCTTCGACGACATGAATGAACGGTTGGTGTTCAAGGACAAGAAACCGCCCAAAGAGATTCACATTCCTTACGAATCGATCACTTCGGCATTTGCCGACACGCAGAAACGCCAACCTGCAGCAGCCACAGTCGCCAGCGCCATTCCGTCCATTTATGCATTGCCGGCACGCTTCATCAAGACCAAAGTGCGTTACCTGACCTTGCAATACAGCGATCCCGATTCAAAGGTCAGCGGCATCACGAGTTTTAAGCTTGAGAACAAGGAGTTGCTGGAGTCCGTGTTGGCCACACTCGCACACAAAGCGGGCATGACGCTGCGTGGCGATGTTTACGTCAAGAGCCGAGAGGATTCGAGCAAGCTCGACCGGTAACCCACCTAAAACCGTCCACAGATTACACAAATTCTGTTTTAAGCAATCTGCGTAATCTGTGGATTGCTCTTTTCCGGGAACGAATTCCTCGGTCGAACGTCTAAGGGAGGGAGGTTTCTCGCCATGAATTCGCTGCCAGTCAAGATCCTGACCGCCATACTTACGTTTGCAATCGGCGTTGCCGCCGCCGGACTTTGGTTGACGCGCTGGTTCGACCCGGTAATCCAACCGGTCGCACTTCAGCAACCCGCCGCCCGGCTCGAGATGGTCTTTGTGCTCGACACCACCGGCTCGATGGGCGGGCTTATCGAAGGCGCGAAACAGCGTATCTGGGGGATCGTGAACGAGGTAATGCAGGACTCGCACTCCTCAGTGCGCATCGGCCTCGTGGCTTATCGCGATAGCGGCGATGATTACGTTACACAGGTTTTGCCGCTAACCACCGACCTAGACCAGGTCTACACCACGCTCATGAATTACGAAGCTGAGGGTGGCGGCGACGAGGCGGAGGACGTTCGAACCGCGCTCGCCGACGGTGTCTACAAAGCCGGCTGGTCGACAGTCTCATCCGATCTAGCGCAGATCATCTTTCTTGTCGGCGACGCGCCGCCGCATAACGACTACGAAAACACCACCGACACGCTGACCACCGCCGCAAATGCCGTCCGCCGAGGCATCATCGTCAACACGATTCAATGCGGCATGATGGGCCCGACAACCCGCGCGTGGCGCGCGATTGCCCAGCATGGAAACGGACAATACTTTGCGATCGCGAACAACGGCGGCGTGCAGGCGATCTCGTCACCGTACGACGAGCAGATGGGTCACCTGTCGAATCAACTCGGCGCAACGTTTGCTCCGTACGGGTTTGGCGAGGGCGCTGATGGAGAGATGAGTCGCGGTGCGCTGGCGCGAGAAAAAGCAGCCGTGGAAGCACGCGTTGCAACCCATGCTCCGTCAGTCGCAAAAGCGGAACGCGCGTTGAACAAAGTCGTCAGCAAAGAAGCTTACGTCGGCGACCTGTT
>DASUPR010000192.1:0-6972 GCA_036281015.1 Pyrinomonadaceae bacterium | reverse complement strand
CGCTTGGACCAACCGGCCCGCGGCGTTTGCGTTTGGCGGTCGAACATCTCGCGCAACATCGCGGCGGGATCTGTTTCATGGTCGATCTCGATCCGCGCTGGGTCATCAAGCTGCTCAAGATGGGCCAACCGAAGATGGCCGAACAGTACAAGCAGCACGTCGTCGATCAGGGCCTGACGCTGTTGCGCGCGCACGACAACATTCGTTGTCTTTTCACGACGCCCAAATTACTGGAGGCGTTGTGCGAAAAGATCTCGCTCAAGAAGGCGGGCATCACCGGTGTGTTCTGCGGCGGCACGGAGATGACGCCACAGTTTCATCGTTTCGCGGTTGAAGAATTGCTCGAAGGCGCGTACTTCGCGCCGACTTACGGAAACACGTTGATGGGTCTGGCCGTACATAAACCGAGACTTCCGGAAGACAACTACGCGATCATCTATTACCCGCCGCAGCCGCGCGCGATGGTGGAAGTGGTCGATCCGGACGAGCCTGACAGGGTTGTTGGATATGGCGAGACGGGCCGCGTGCGTCTGACGACATTGACGAAAGAGTTCTTCATGCCGCGTTTTCTGGAACGTGATGAAGCCGAGCGTGAGCCGCCGTGCGAGCAGTATCCGTGGGACGGCGTGCGGAACGTGCGGCCGTTTTCGAAGTTGCAAGCGAACGTTGTGGAAGGAGTCTACTGATTGACGATTGCCGATTTACGATTGCCGATTTTAAGGCAGGGCCAGCCGTATTACAGTCTCGACGTCACGCGCGTCGTGCATCACCGCACGCGTGAGCCGTTCGTCGAAGTCAGCCAGGCCAATCCGGGTTTGATCCGTCGCGACCTCGGCAAACAAAACATTCCCAAATCCGTGTTGCAAAAGTTCTCAACCCGCGAGCTCGTCGATATCTGCACGCGCGCAGCCGAGATCTTCACCGAAGAACCGGCGGACTACATCAGTCAGGTCTCTGCAACCACTGGCTTGCCATATATTTTGGTCGAACGAAACATGCTGAAGATCAAGAGCATGTTCGCCAACATGGAAAGCGTGCTCAACGGCCTGACGCGTGGCATCGATTGGGAACTCCTCGACCGCGGCTTCGGCAAACTCGACGGCCGCACGCTGAGCTTTTTCCCGCGCACGCAATCACTCGGCGCGGTGCTGCCGAATAATTCGCCCGGCGTGCACTCGCTTTGGATTCCCGCATTCGCATTGCGCATCCCGCTCGTGCTGAAACCCGGCAGCGCCGAACCGTGGACGCCATATCGAATCATTCAATCGTTAATCAAAGCGGGCGCACCGGCGGAAGCTTTCAGCTACTACCCGACCGACCACGCCGGCGCGAGCGAGATCCTGCGAAACTGCGGCCGTTCGCTGCTGTTTGGAGACAGTTCGACCACCTCTGTTTGGGCCAACGATCCGCGGATCGAGATTCATGGACCAGGCTACAGCAAGGTAATTATCGGCGAGGATTGCATCGACGACTGGGAACAGTATCTCGACGTGCTCGTCGCTTCGATCGCCGACAACGGCGGACGTTCGTGTGTAAACGCATCAGCGGTTTGGGTGCCGCGTCACGCCGACAAGATCAGCGAAGCACTGGCAGAACGTCTCGCGCGCATCGTTCCGCGCGCGGCTGAAGATCCCGAAGCCAAGATCGCTCCGTTTGTCGATCCGCAGATCGCGACCCGCATCAACGCGATGATCGATCAAGGCCTGAACGAACCCGGCGCCCGCGATGTCACGGCTTCTTATCGCGAGGGTGATCGGCTCGTGAGTTGGAACGACTGTTCGTACCTGATGCCGACAGTGATTCGTTGCGAGGTGGATCATCCGCTGGCCGGGAAGGAATTTCTCTTCCCCTTTGCCGCAGTAGTAGAGGTTCCACAAGATCAGCTCGTGTCTCAACTCAGCCCGAGCCTGGTAGTTACCGCGATTACCGAAGACCCGAGTCTGATCCAGTCACTCGTGAACTCCCCGCATATCGATCGGCTCAACGTTGGACCAATGCCGACCAATCAAGTCAGTTGGGACCAGCCGCACGAAGGCAACCTCTTCGACCACCTTTACGGACGGCGCGCCTTCCAGCACGCCGTCGCGGTCTGAGGTACGCACGAGTGAGGATTCTCTATCTCACAGGTGGGGCCGGACGGATGTATTGCGGCAGTTGCCTGCGCGACAACGCGATGGCCACCGAACTGCTCGCACGCGGTCACGACGTGCTGCTGTTGCCCGTTTACACGCCGACGCATACGGACGAACCAAACGTGAGTCAGGACCACGTGGTCCTGGGCGGCATCAGTGCTTATCTCGAACAGTACGTTCCCGTGTTTCGCAAGACTCCCGCGTGGCTCGATCGCTTGTGGGACTCGAAAGCGGCCCTGAGTCTAGCGTCGCGCAAGTCAATCTCCGTGAATCCGAAGATGCTCGGCGAGATGACTGTGTCGGTGCTGCGTGGCGAAGACGGATTTCAACGCAAAGAGATCAAGAAGTTGATCGAGTGGGTGAAGCAATTGCCGCAACCCGATCTCGTCAACCTGCCTTACACGCTTTTGATCGCGCTCGCGAAGCCGCTGAAAGAAGCTTTGAATTGTCCGGTGCTCTGCACGCTGCAAGGCGAAGATCTTTTTCTGAGCGGACTACACGAACCGTATCGCAGCGACGCGATGAACCTGATCCGCGAACAGTTGGACCAGGTGGATCTCTTTCTTTCAGTGAGCGAATACTACGCCGACTTCATGCCGAACTACCTCGGCATTCCCGCTGAAAAAATTCGTGTCGTCCCCCTGGGGATCAATCCCGACGGTTTTGAATTACGCGAGACGCCCGCTAGCGGATCATTCACCGTCGGTTTTTTCGGCCGGGTAGCGCCGGAAAAGGGACTGCATGTACTGGCCGAAGCCTATCGTCTTCTGCGCGAATCCGGTGAACTGCCTACGGCGCGCCTTGAGGTCGCTGGCTACATGGCCGCTGATTGCAAACCGTATCTCGCCGGCATCGAAGCGCGCCTCAAACAGGCCAATCTTGCCGGTGAGTTTCACTATCACGGCGTACTCGATCGCGCCGAAAAGATCGCGTTTCTGCGCAAGCTCGACGTGATGTCGATGCCCGCGACTTACGACGAACCCAAAGGCGTATCGCTGCTCGAAGCGATGGCCTGCGGCGTGCCGGTGGTCCAACCACGCCGCGGCGGCTTCACGGAGGTCGTCGAAAAAACCGGCGGCGGTTTGCTCGTGAAACCTGACGACCCGCAGGCTCTGGCTGAAGGCATCCGCGAGATTTATCGAAACAAAGAACTGGCGGCCGAGTTGAGCGCGAAAGGTTTTCGCGGCGTGCGCCAGCACTACACCGCCGCGCAAATGGCCGATAAACTCCTCGTCGCTTTTCAATCCGTAACGCCCATGGCCGAGAACAAAGTTGCTTAAAGTCGATCACATCTCAAAGGAGTATCCAACCCCCGCCGGTCCACTAAAGATCGTGAGCGATGTGTCGTTCGAGTTGCCGCCGGGTTCGGCAGTCTCGATCATGGGACCGTCCGGAAGCGGCAAGAGCACGTTGCTCTACATGATCGGCGCGCTCGAAACGCCGACGAGCGGAACGATCACACTCGACGGTCAAAACCCGTTTTTGCTCGACGCCAAAAAGCTCGCCGCGTTTCGCAATCAACGCATCGGGTTCGTGTTCCAGGACCATTGCCTGCTGCCGCAGTGCTCCGTGATCGAGAACGTGCTGACACCAACGCTCGTCAGTTCTCCGAACGGATCAGTAACAGAACGCGCGCGAGATCTTTTAACGCAAGTGGGTTTGCAAGAGCGGCTCGGTCATCATCCGGCGCAGCTTTCCGGCGGCGAAAAGCAAAGAGTCGCGCTCGCGCGGGCGCTGATCATGAAACCGCGACTGCTGCTTTGTGACGAACCGACCGGCAACCTCGATCAAAAATCGGCTGACGTCGTCGCGGGCATGTTGCTAGACATTCACCGGCAAGCCAACACGATCCTGATCGTCGTCACGCACAGCGCCGATCTCGCTGCTCGTTTCTCGCAGCGCTTCGAACTCAGAAACCAACATCTCGAACCAGCGTAAATGCGTACGACTCGTCTAATACAACGCAGTCTCGCGTACTACTGGCAAACCAACCTGGTGGTCGTGCTCGGCGTGGCGATCGCTGTCGCGGTGTTGACGGGCGCGCTGCTGATTGGCGAATCGGTCCGCGGCAGTTTGCGCAATCTCGTTTCACAGCGACTCGGTCGCACCGATGATTTCGTCGCGTCCACCAATTTCTTCCGCGAACAACTGGCCACGGACATTCTTCAGCCCGGCACGTTCACGACCAGCGGCATCGGCGCGACGTGTCCGTTGATCGCGCTTGACGGATTGGTCACACACGAACCGAGCCGACGGCGCGCTGGCGACGTTCGTGTTTACGGTGTCGACGAGAGGTTCTGGAAATTCAACGGCGTGACGGCCGAGGCGCCGCAAGATCGGCAGGTGCTGCTGAGCGAAAGCCTCGCGCAAGAATTGGGAACAACCACCGGCGATTCAATCCTGCTGCGAATCGAAAAACCTTCCGACATTCCAGTCGAGTCGCTTCACGGACGCAAAGAAGATCCCGGACGCACCATTCGTCTGAATTTGAAATCCGTCGTTCCGGCAACAGCTCTTGGAGAATTCTCTCTGCGGCCACAACAAGGCCCCGTGCGCGCGATCTTTGTCTCGCTTCCGTTTCTGCAAAGAGAGTTGGACCATGCAGGCAAGGTCAACACGATTCTTGTTGCCGCGCTTCAGTCCGCCGACCAGCACCAGCGGCAACAAATGCCGGGAACGCTATTGTCGCTGCTCAAAGACAAGGCGACGCTCGAAGATCTCGGCCTCAAGCTGCGCGTTCTTGACGAACAAAAAGTTCTGTCCCTCGAAAGCAGCAGCAATATCATCGACGACACCGTCGCGAATGCAGCGCAGGAATCCGCCGCCGCATTGTCGCTCAAAACATTTTCGGTGCTTTCCTATCTCGCCAATAGCATCAGCGCCGGAGATCGCTCCGTACCCTACTCACTCGTTTCTGCCATCGACAACAACATTCTGAATACCCTGAGGTTCACGGGTCTGTATGCCTTTGACAGTTATACCGGGTTACCGTCGATCTTTCTGAATGAATGGACGGTGCGGGAACTGAACGCAAAAGTCGAGGACAAGATCACTCTCGAATATTACGTTTGGCACGAAGGCGGACGGCTCGAAACCGCAAAGGCAGATTTTACTTTGCTGGGCACCGTTGTGATGTCGGGCTCCGGCGCCGATCGAGATTTCGTTCCAGAATATCCGGGCATTACGGAATCGGAAAACATGGCGGACTGGGATCCACCATTCCCAATCGACCTCGAACGCGTGCGCAAACAGGACGAGGACTACTGGGAACAGTATCGGACCACGCCCAAAGCCTTCATCCCGCTGAAGAATGGACAGAGACTTTGGCAAACGCGCTTCGGTAACTTGACTTCTATTCGCCTTCAATCCAACAACGGTCAACCACCGCAAGAGCAACTAGATCCCTTCCAAAAGGCGTTACGCCAAAGGCTTTCACCGCTCCAAGCCGGCTTCCAAATCGTTCCCGTTCGCGAACAAGGCCTGCAAGCCTCGCGCGGCGCAACCGACTTCGGCGAGTACTTCCTCTACTTCAGTTTCTTTCTCGTCGTCTCAGCGCTGTTGTTGACCGCACTCTTCTTCAAACTCGGCATCGAGCAACGATTGCGAGAGATCGGAACGTTGCAGGCGCTTGGTTTTTCCGCGGCACGCATTCGGCGGCTGTTTCTCGCGGAAGGCGTGTTACTTGCGCTACTCGGCAGTTTGCTCGGCGTACTCGGCGCAATCGGTTACGCGAAGCTGTTGATGTACGGGTTGAAAACGTGGTGGGTCGGTGCTGTCGGAACCACGGCGCTGACGCTGCACGTCTCGTGGCAGTCGATGTTGATTGGCGCGGTGGGTGGTGTGGTGGCTGCTGTAGTTTGTGTAGTCCTGACGTTGAGAAAACTCGGGTCTTCATCTGCACGAGAGTTGATGTTAGGCGCAAGCCCAAAGGGAACACGCATTTTCCGGATCGGGATCGCGGCTACAGTGGTTGGGTTGGTGTTGTTGGGTATTGGCGCATTGGGTGTGATTCCGCAGGTTGCGGGGTTCTTTGGTGGCGGCGTTGTGTTGCTTGTGGCGAGTGTCTGCTTTTTGTCTGCGTGGTTGAAGCGAAAGAATAGAAAGGCGATTCAGGGTGCGGGTTGGTGGACCATCTGGTTGATGGGCTTTCGCAACGCCGCTTACCGCCCGAGCCGGACCGTATTGTGCGTCACGCTGATCGCGTCGGCCGCGTTCATTATTGTAGCCGTAGATGCGTTTCGGCGGAGCGGATCGGCAAGCGAGGATCGTCAATCAGGCAGCGGCGGTTTTCCGCTATTCGCCGAATCTCTCCTGCCGATCGTTCACGACGCAAACACGCCCGCTGGACGCGAAGCGCTGAATCTCAACACCACGAACGATGCCGCCGTCTTGCAGGATCTGAAGTTTGTAAACTTTCGCGTTCGGCCGGGTGACGACACGAGCTGTCTCAATCTTTATCAACCGCGCAATCCGAAAATCATCGCGCCTCCTGCAAGCTTCGTCGATGACAATCGTTTCACCTTTCAAAGCTCGATCGATCCAAACGAGACAAACCCGTGGGCGCTCTTGAATCGCGAATTTCCTGACGGAGCAATCCCGGTAATCTCCGACACCAATTCCCTCACCTATGTTCTCCATTTGAAGGTCGGCGAGGATCTTGTCGTGGATCACGGCGGACAACCGCTCCGCCTACGAATCGTCGGCGCACTTTCTGACAGCATCTTCCAAAGCGAGCTGCTGATGTCAGACAAAAACTTCGTACGGCTGTTTCCGGACGAACAGGGCTATCGTTTCTTTTTGCTGGACACTTCTCAAACAAAATCTCAGCAAGTGGCCTCAG
>DASUPR010000191.1:0-4647 GCA_036281015.1 Pyrinomonadaceae bacterium | reverse complement strand
CCGCGAATGTATCGCCCGCCGTTTGCGATCAGCTCCACGCGATTCTTGCCCTGATAGATTGTTGGCGTGGTCCATGAGGTGATCTCGTTGCGTTCGACGCGCCATGCTTGTTTACCGTCTTTGAGGTTGAACGCGGCGATGAACGACTGTTTGTGACCGTCTGCCTGCACGATCACGAGATCGCGATAGATAACCGGACTGCTCGAGTGTCCCCACGAGGATTCCTTGTCGTCCCACAGCCCGGGATTCAGCACGCCGAGGTCCTGTTTCCACAACAACTTCCCCTTCGTGTCGTAAGCCGCGAGACCTTCGGAACCGAAAAGCGCAACGACGTAACGGCCGTCGGTGACGGGCGTGGAGTTAGCCTGTGTCGCTTTGACGTGACGCTTCGCGCGCGGTACGCCTTCGTACGCTTTGTCTGACCAGAGCACTTTTCCGTTTCGTTTGTCGAGGGCGTAGATCATCCAGGTATGTTTCGCGTCGTCGTTTGCCAAGCCGATACCGCGATCCTTCGCGACAAAACCGGCCTTTGCGTCGCTGCTGACGGCAGTGAGCACGAAGATCTGGTTACCCCAAACGATCGGGCTCGCGTGTGAAAGACCCGGAATAGACGCCTTCCACAGCACGTTTTGCGACTTTTCCACGTCCCACGTGGTGGGCGGTTTTGTTCCTTCGGCAACTCCCGATGCGTTGGGTCCGCGAAACGACGGCCAGTCCTGCGCGACGGCTGTTCTCGCTGAAAAACAAAGAAGAAAAAGACAGAGAACCGAGATGCTCAGACGCTTCATGTACATTGACCTCCGGGAAGCTTGCAAGTTGGTCTATTCATGGGCATTATAACCGCCGTTAATCCTTCTCTCGCGCATCGACGGTGATGCGCCCGCGCAAAACGATAGCGCCGGACGTTTGGATGGTTCGAGAGCAGGTCCGATTGAAACTTGAAGCCGCTCGTTTTGAGCATCCGAACCTGATACTTCGAACGCCACCGTTCGCCGAAGCCAAATCCGATTCGCAGCTTCTTTTCTACCTAACACAGGAAAAGGGATTTTTATGGCAAAAAAACTATACGTGGGAAACCTCGCTTTCCAAACCACTAATCAAGACCTCCAGGATCTATTTGCTCAGGCCGGCACGGTTGAATCAGCACAGGTCATCGAAGATCGCGACACCGGACGTTCGAAAGGTTTCGGTTTCGTTGAAATGTCTACAGACGAAGAAGCAGCGGCGGCGATCGAACAGTTTCACGGTAAGGAACTCGCCGGCCGGATGTTGACCGTCAACGAAGCGCGGCCTCGTGAGAATCGCGGCGGCGGCGGTGGTGGCCGTGGTTTCGGCGGTGGCGGTAACCGTGGCGGATACGGCGGCGGTGGTAATCGCGGCGGTGGCGGATATGGCGGTGGCGGCAATCGTGGTGGCGGCGGTGGACGTCGTTCTGAGCCGCGCTGGTAACAAAGCGTTAACTATTTGATGTCGCTCTTTCGGTAGTGTCGTAGTTTTGTAATTTCTGCCTGCATTCAACCTGTTCTCAGTCGCGCTGTGTTTAGATAGCGCGGGAGAGATTGCAGACAGAAAATTTCGAAACTGCGATCACTACCGAAAATTGTTTTAAAGGGAAATTGAATGACATCAGAACAACGCGTTGGGGGTCACGGGGCACGGGAAAGACTGGGCGTTAATTGGCCGAATGTGATCTTTATTGTTGTGTCGCATGTTGCGGCGGTAGCGGCGCTCTTTTTCTGGAGCTGGCCGGCTGTGATTACGGCAGTTGTGCTCTATTGGGTTGGCGGAAGTCTCGGCATCGGCATGGGCTTTCATCGTTTGCTCACGCATCGAGGCTATAAGGTCCCGAGAGCGGTTGAATACTTTCTGGCGATCTGCGGAACGCTCGCGCTCGAGGGCGGGCCGATTCAGTGGGTTGTAACGCATCGCATTCATCATGCGCACGCGGATCGTGCCGGAGATCCGCACACGCCGCGCGACGGCGGTTGGTGGGCGCACATGGGATGGATTTTGTGGGGCACGGCGCAGAATCACGATCGCGCGACTCTCGCGCGCTACGCGCCGGATTTGATGAAAGATCCTTTCTATCGTGTGCTGAATCGGGTCTACTACATTCCTCTTTTAATAGTCGGAGTGTTTCTGTTTGTTTTTGGCGGTTGGGGTGTGATGCTGTGGGGAGTTTTCCTGCGGCTCGTACTCATGCTGCACGCGACATGGCTCGTCAACTCGGCCACGCATCTTTGGGGCAACAAACGATTCGAAACCGATGACGACTCGCGCAACACCTGGTGGGTAGCGTTGTTGACGTTCGGCGAAGGCTGGCACAACAACCATCACGCACATCCAACCTCAGCGCGTCATGGTCTGCGTTGGTACGAGATCGATGTGAACTGGATCGGTATTCGTGTTTTGCAGTTGCTTGGATTAGCGCACAGTATCAAGCGCCTTCGTTTCGATCGCGCTGCCTCAACGTGGCAGTTGGTCCACACGCGCGTGCGGTCGCAAGTGGGCCAATAAAAAATGTGTTGACAATTCTCAAAAAGTCTCTATTGTTCGCTCTGCTCCCTTAGCTCGTGATCGCTGACTTCCCGCAGCGATCATTCCGAGCATTTCTCTTTAAAAATTATTTGGTCCTCAAGGAGAACGCACATGGTGTCCCTCTGCCTGCCCAGACGTGTAGGAGCAATTTTGCTCGCTTTGTCGCTTTTTTCCAGCTCAACTCCAGCCGCTCCCAAAACCATCGTCGATGTGGTTCAGGAATCAAAACTGAGCTTGTGGTTGTGGTATCACTCGACCGGAATCGCAGCGCTCGTCCAGGGCCAGGGCATTGGCAAGGTCAAGGAGCAGGAAAAGCAACGCGATCGCGACGAGAAGATCAACCGCATTGAGATTTATCCGAGTGACGGAGTGACTGTGGATCCCGGCGAGCACGTCAGGTTCGCTGCTGTCGCGTACGATGCTGAAGACAATGTCGTCGGCGGCGTGAAGATCAAATGGAGCGGAGAGAACAGCGCACAGGGACCGCGCGTGCGGATCTCCAAGGATGGAGACTTCGAAGCTATGGCGCCGGGGACGTTCACCGTCGTGGCGCAAGCTGCGGGAAGATCGGCAAAGGCGACTGTGGTCGTGCGTCCGGGTAACAGGCCCGACTTGAAAGCGCCTGTGAAAGAGCGCCGCGAGATTTCGACGAGGGACGTACCTGCGGAAAGCGCAGCGAATCGACCAGCAAAAACACAGAAGCGCGCCGCAAATAATGATGCCTCCAAAAGTTCAGTTGCGGTGAACACGAAGCGAGCGCATGCGTCACGCGCCGCTGCCGCGCCTCCAATGTTCGTTTCGAATGGTTGGGACAGCACGAATTACTGGTCAGCGGACGATCCGGGCAATGCTGTCGGCAATCCTCCCGGCACCTCGCCCGAGAATGGCGCCGGCGCCGGCAGTGGAAACTTTCAATTCAAGGCTCCGGTGCTGGCTCTTCCGGGCCGCGGCATGAATGTCGCGCTCGAGCTGACGTACAACTCTCGCCTTTGGAACAAGGCCGGCAATCAGATCAACTACGACAACGACAAAGGCTGGCCCGCGCCCGGTTTTTCTTTCGGCTTTGGCAAGTTGCTGGGAATGACGATCCCAACGGGTTGCATGCTGGTCGATGCTGACGGCACGCGGCACAGTTACACCGGCAACATCACGTTCTACAGTTGGGGCACGGTCGGTGTCATGCACACCACTGACGGTTCGCTAATCGACTACACGTATCAGACGGGCACCAACGGCGTCATCACTTACGGCCAGGCGAAATATCCAAACGGCACGACCGTAACCTACGGCGCATATTCACAACCCGGTGGCGGAGTGTTCCCGACGTTCATCCAGGACGCGAACGGCAATCAAATCACCATCACTTACGTTAACAACCAGGGCCCGCGTATTCAGACAGTCACCGACACGCTCGGCCGCGTGATCAATTTCCACTACAACGGCAACAATCTGCTGACCGCTGTCACCGCGCCCGGTCTCGGCGGCGGTACACGCACGTTAGTCAGGCTTCATTACCATCAACACACGATCAACCCCGGGTTCAGCGGACTCACCGCCAATGTGCCCAACTATTATCCGTGGGTGATTGACGCGATCTACTATCCCGGAACCAACACCGGTTACTGGCTCAATGATTCAGATTCCTACTCGAGCTACGGCATGCTCGCGAAAGTGGTCGAGCAGCGATCGATGGGGTTCTCTGCGTCGTCGCTCACAGACATGGGCTCGATCTCCGCTGGCTCAGTGACGCGGAAGGAAGAGTACAACTATCCGTTAACACCGAATTACAGCCTTACTGATGCTCCGACTTATTCTCAAATGGTTGAGACGTGGTCGCGTGACGGCTCCAACTTCGATTCGGCGACGACGACCTACGAAACTCAGCCGGAAGCTAATCCGCGCGTGACGATAACCACGTTGCCGAACGGAACGAAGAGCAAGCAGCTCGCTTACAACGCACCCGGCCAATTCAACGACGGCCTGGTCTATCGCGATGAGCTTTATGTAACCGCAGGGCAACCACTGCAAGTCAGCGTTTCGTACTGGCAACAGGGCGCGTATAGTTCGCCGCGGCCGTATCGAATCGAGAAAACTGACGAGCGTGGACAG
>DASUPR010000190.1:0-11481 GCA_036281015.1 Pyrinomonadaceae bacterium | reverse complement strand
ATCACGCGCACGGTCGGTGAGGCTCACACCGGCGACTGGGTTGAGATCCAGTAACTTTTTAGCCACAGACTCACACAGACAAACACTGTCAGAAACGGTCCGTGTCCATCTGTGTGAATCTGTGTCTAGTTCTTTCCGCTCGGGCGCCCACGACCGCGCGATAGAAGGAACTGAAATACCCGTACATCGAGGTGCACGCCGAGATCACGACGAGCCAGAGCATTGCTCTGCCGGCCGTGTAGATCAGCACCTGCCAATCGTTACCGGTCGTCGGTCCATCCGCGACGAGGTGTTGCCACGCCACGCGCAATTCCGGCACCGACCAGAACTCGATTGCCGGAAACGGCCGTCCGAAGTTCGCCACCGGCGGCCGGCCTGCGACGCTCGATCCGATCAGCAGCGCCACCGTTACCACCTGGGCCAACATCTTGAACTTGCCCATCTTCGACGCCGAGATCACCACGCCTTCGACCGCCGCGATCGAACGTAGTCCCGTCACCGCAAACTCGCGGCCAATAATAATGACGACGGCCCACGCAGGCGCGAGTTGATTCTCGACCAGCGAGATCAACGCCGCGGAGATCAGCAGCTTGTCGGCAATCGGGTCGAGCAGTTGGCCCAGCCGCGTGACCTGTCCGCGGCTGCGTGCGATGTGTCCGTCGAGATAGTCAGTCAGCGCTGCGCCCAGAAACATCAACACGCCGAGGATGTGCCGCGGGACGCCAAACCAGTTCTCGGAAAACGGCGTCAACAAGACGACGACCAGCAGCGGCACGATGAAGATCCGCAGAAGCGTTAATGCATTGGGCAGGTTCACGGTGCTGCGAGTGTAGGTCGCTATTTAAAAGAGGTCAACGACGGCGTTTCTTTTGTGCCGCTTCTTTGTGGAACTTTTCGCGCAACTCCGTTGAATACGGAGTATGAAACTTCTGACCCTACTACTTCTATCTCTTGTTCTAGTTCCAACCGCAAACGCCGACGATCAGCGCGCGAACGAGATCCTGAAGCAGGCTCGCGAGGCTATCGGCGGCGAACAACGCCTGCAAAAACTCGAAGCGCTGCACATCAACGGCCAGTACCGCCGCGTCTTCGGCGATCGGCAGATGGCCGGCGATCGCGAGATCAGCATTGCGCTGCCGAACAAGTATCTCGTCGAAGATTCGATGAACCCCGGCGGGCTGAGTACCGCGATGATCAATACGCGCGGGCTGAACGGCGAGCGCGCGTGGAGCGGTTCGAGCGGCGGCGGTGGTGGCATGGTTTTCCGTATTGGTGGTCCAGGCGGCGCGCAGTTGACGCCCGAACAGATGGAAGCCGGGCTGCGCCGGATCTACCAAGCCGAATTCACGCGTTACGTGCTCGCGATGACACTCGCTGCGCGCGCGTCGTTGTCGCTTGAGTACAAATACGCCGGCGAGTCAGATGTCGAAGGCGAACCGGTGGACGTCGTCGACGTTAGCGGTCCTGACAACTTTGTGGTGCGTCTCTTCTTCGACAAGAAAAATCATCTGCCGCTGTTGCTGAGTTATCGTGGTCCAAAGCCACGCATCGTGACGATGACCCGTCCGGCCGGCGGTAACGTCAAGCCTGAAGACCTGAAGAAAGCACGCGAAGAAGCTGAGAAGAAGATGCATGCCGAGACTCCAGCGGCGCCGGAAGAGGTCGATTTC
Organism: Pyrinomonadaceae bacterium; assembly: GCA_036281015.1. Taxonomy (GTDB): domain Bacteria; phylum Acidobacteriota; class Blastocatellia; order Pyrinomonadales; family Pyrinomonadaceae; genus PSRF01. The sequence continues at coordinate 9,811 of DASUPR010000190.1, read as the reverse complement.
TTCATTCGTCTCAGCGATCACAAAAAAGTTGACGGCTTGATGCTGCCATTCAAGCTGACGTTTCTCACCGACAGCGAGGTCTCGGAAGAGTTTGAGATCTCGAAGTACCAGGTGAACCCGCAGTTCAAAGCCGACAAGTTCGAGAAACACTGATGCTCCCCTATCTGCTTTTGCTGCTGCTTCCGCTCGTTCAGACGAACGCTACGCTGGAACTGATTGTTAAAGATCCCTCCGGCGCGCTGGTCAGTAAAGCGCACGTGCAACTGATCAGGAACGGAAAGCCGCAGTCCAGCGCACAAACAAATCAGCGTGGTGAGGCGCGGTTCAATAAGATCTCGCCGGGGCGCTACCAGGTCCACATCGAAGCCGCCGGGTTCAAGGCTTTCGATCTCGAAGACGTGGATCTCACCGCGGGTGCAAACCGCAAAGAAGTCGCACTCGAGATCGATCCGATTACCGTCGACGTCGACGTAGCTGACGAAGCGCAGGTACGAAACACAAACCCGAACGGCCCGGCGTTCAGCAACGTGCTCACCGCGGAGCAGATCGCCGAACTCCCGGACGACCCGGACAAGTTTGAAAATGCGCTCAATCAACTCGCCGGTCCGGGCGCGCAGATCCGCGTCAACGGCTTTCGTGGCGGCAAGCTGCCGCCAAAGAATCAAATCCGCGAAATCCGTTTTCGTCTCAATCCGTACGCCGCCGAGAATCATGACGCCGGCTTTGGTCTCGTCGACATCATCACCAAGCCCGGCGTGAACTCCTGGCATGGTTCGTTCAATTTCGGCTTCCGTGATGAAGCACTGAACGCGCGCCAGGTGTTCGCGCCGTTTCGTGGTCCGGAGCAACAGCGGCGCTTTGGTCTCTCGCTCGATGGTCCAATCTGGAAAAACCACACGTCGCTCTTCTTGAACGCTGAAGGATCGTTGTTCTTTGACGCGCGGCCAATCTTCGCGACCACGCCGGATGGGACTGTTTCCGATCTCGCGTATCGCCCGTCGCGGCGTTTGAATCTCGACGCACGCGTCGAGCACGTTCTCACCAAAACCCACACCGCGCGCTTTCAGTTCCAACGCAACGCCGGTCTGCAAAACAATCTCGGCGTCGGCGATTTCGATCTACCCGCGCGTGGCTATTCGCAGGAACAAACCGAATACATCGCGCGCTTCGCAGACTCCGGCGTGTTTGGGAAGAAGTTTTTCAACGAGCTGCGCTTTCAGGCGCGTTGGCTGACAACCGAATCACGCTCCGTAAGCGTGGGCCGCACGATTCTCGTGCCCGGCGCTTTCAACGACGGCAGCGCGCAACGCAGAGGCGGGCGGCGTCAGCTCGACTTCGAACTTGCCGACAACGTCGACTACGCGCTCGAAAAACACGGCCTCCGTTTTGGTTTGCAACTCGAAGCCGGTGGCTATCGCAGCAACGATTCAACAAACGCGCTTGGCACGTTCCAGTTCGCTGACCTGGCAGCGTTCGAAGCCGGGGTACCGACGCAGTACACGCAACGCATCGGCGACCCGGCAGTCAAATACCGGCAGTATCAATTCGGCTGGTACGTGCAGGACGACTATCGCATCGCGAAGAATCTCACCGTCAGTTACGGCGCGCGACACGAATTACAGAACCACGTCGGAGACAAGTTCAACATCGCGCCGCGTCTTGGTTTCGTCTGGTCGCCGAAGAAGAACGGCACGATCACTTTGCGTGGCGGCGCAGGCATTTTCTACGACTGGTTCACCGCGCAAACTTACGAACAGACGTTGCGTGTCGACGGCGAACGCCAGCGCGACATCGTCGTCATCAATCCGGGTTTTCCGAATCCCTTCCTCGGCGGTTCACAAACGACGCTGCCGCCGAGCCGCATTCAAACGGATCCCGATCTACAGATTCCCTACATCATTCAGGCCTCGCTCGGTTTAGAGACAACGGCCCTGAAACTGTTTCGCCTGACGACCAACTATCAATACCAGCGCGGCGTTCATCTCTTGCACGGACGTAACCTCAACGCGCCGATCCCCGGTTTCGGCCGGCCCGATGCGACCGTCGGCAACATCACCAACATCGAATCATCCGCTTATCTATCCGGTCACCGTTTGATGGTCGGCATTGGTCCGGCGAAGTTTGTTCAGGGACTCTTCTGGAACATCAATTACCTGCTGATGAAGAACACAAACGAAGCCGACAGCCCGTTCAGTCTGCCTTCAAACAACTTCGACCTGCGCGCCGATCGCGGTCCGTCGGCGTCCGACTTCCGTCACTTGCTCAGCGGCTTTATCAGCAAACGCCTCCCGTCTGGTTTTGCAGTTTCGACGATCTTTCAAATGACTTCGGCGCTGCCATACAACATCACGACCGGTTTCGACGACAACGGCGACACGGTGATCAACGATCGTCCTGCCGGCGTCGGACGCAACAGCGCACGCGGCGCGGCACGTTGGGAGATTGGTTCGCGTTTGAGTTGGGGCGTCGACTTCGGACCCGATCAGCAACCCGCTGCTGGCGGACCGCAAATTCGTATGGTTCGTGTCGGCGGTGGCGATGGCGCGGCGGCGCCGTCGTTGCCGGGCATGGCGGCAAAGAAGTACCGGCTCGAGTTCTACGCACAGGCGTTCAACCTGCTGAACCACGCGAATCTCGGCGCGTTTTCCGGCGTCATGACTTCGCCCTTCTTTGGTCAGGCGACCTCGGCCCAATCACCGCGCCGTTTTGAAGTCGGCACGCGCTTCAACTTCTAGCCAACTTGCCGCGCGAAAATCCGTCCGCTAGAATGGCTGGTTTTCGCTATGGCCATTGATCGCATCAGTGTTAAGGGCGCCCGCCAGCACAACCTCAAAAACATTAACGTGGACATCCCGCGCGACCGTTTTACGGTGATTACCGGCCTTTCCGGCTCCGGTAAGTCTTCGCTCGCGTTCGACACGATTTATGCTGAGGGACAGCGCCGCTACGTTGAATCGCTCTCGGCTTACGCCCGCCAGTTTCTCGATCAGCTCGAAAAACCCGATGTTGATTCGGTCGACGGTCTTTCACCGGCGATCTCGATCGAACAGAAGACCGTTTCGCGCAGTCCGCGTTCGACGGTCGGAACCGTCACCGAAATCTACGACTACATGCGCTTGCTGTTTTCGTCGATCGGCATTCCGCATTGTCACGTTTGCGGCGCGGCGATCACGCGGCAGAGCGTCGATCAGATCGTGCAAAACGTGCTCGGCCTGCCGGAAGGCGAACGAGTGATGGTGCTGGCGCCGATCGTTCGCGGCCGCAAAGGCGAGTTTAAAAAGGAGCTGGAGAAGCTCGCGAAAGACGGCTTCATGCGCGCGCGTGTCGACGGTGAACTGCTGTCGCTCGACGAGGAGATCCGGCTCGACAAGCGTCGCAATCACACGATCGAAGCTGTTGTCGATCGGCTGCTGATCAAGGCTGGCATACGCGACCGGTTAACCGATTCGATTCGCACGGCTCTGAAGTTGACGAGTGGCGCGGTGCTCATTTCGATCGTCGACGGCGAAGAGAAGCTTTATTCGGAACGCATGGCGTGTGTGAACTGCGGCATCAACGTTCCGCCGCTCGAGCCGCGCTCGTTTTCGTTCAACTCCGCGTATGGTGCGTGCAAACGTTGTCACGGGCTCGGCACCGTTATGGAGATCGACTCGCTGAAGTTGATTCCCGATGCGTGGCAGACTCCGGAGAAACTCGGGTTCATGGGCACCGCCGACAAGCAGGGATCGGCGTATCTTCGCAGCGCGCTGCTCGCGGTGTGTAAGCATTTCCGCGCCGACCCAAGGACGCCTTTCGAAGACCTGCCGAAGGAAGTGCGCGACGGCTTTCTGAACGGAGTCACAGGCAAATTAACTTTTGCTCAGGGGCTTTATACGTATCAGAACGAGTGGAAGGGCGCGCTGAGTTGGGTAAAGGAAAGACTGAACGAAGCGCCGTCGGAAAAGATTCGAATCGCACTCGAGGGACTGGTTTCGCCGACGGTTTGTAGCGAGTGTGGTGGACGGCGGCTGCGGTCGGATTCGCTTTCGGTGCAAGTCGGTGGGCGTGGTATCGCCGAGTACACAGCGCTGCCGATTGACGATGCGGTCTCGGCGTTCGAACAGGTTTCGCTGAACTCGCGCGAAGAGCAGATTGCTGGTCCAATCCTGCGGGAGATCAGGAATCGTTTGCAGTTTCTGAAGACTGTCGGCCTGGGTTATATAACGCTCGATCGGGCTTCGTCGACGCTTTCAGGCGGCGAGGGACAACGCATTCGACTCGCAACGCAGATCGGTTCGCAGTTGCGCGGTGTGCTTTACGTGCTCGACGAACCGTCGATTGGGCTACATCCTCGTGACAATCAAAAGCTTTTGGAAACGCTGTCGGCGCTGCGCGACCTTGGGAATACGGTTTTGGTTGTCGAACACGACGAAGAGACGATTCGCCGCGCGGATTATGTTGTGGACCTTGGACCACGAGCCGGCGCGCACGGCGGCGAGGTCGTCGCGGTCGGAACGGCGGAGGACATCGCGGACAATCCGGATTCGATCACGGGACTGTACATTCGCGGCGCCCGCAAGATTGAGGTTCCGGCCGAGCGTCGTGCTCCGAATGGAAAGTACCTGACGATTCGCGGTGCGTACGCGAATAATCTGAAAGAGATCGACGCGTCGTTTCCGCTGGGATTGTTGACGGTCGTGACCGGTGTTTCGGGCTCGGGTAAGTCAACGCTTGTTGAAGACATTTTGTATTACGCACTCGCGCGCCATCTTTACGGCTCTTTGAACGAGCCTGGACCACACCGCGCAATTGAGGGCCTCGAACACATCGACAAGGTAATTGAGATCGACCAGTCGCCGATCGGGCGCACGCCGCGCTCCAATCCCGCGACGTACACCGGTCTGTTCACGCCTCTGCGCGAGCTTTACGCGATGCTGCCGGAGTCGCGCGAACGCGGTTACAAACCCGGGCGCTTTTCGTTCAACGTCAAGGGCGGACGTTGCGAAGCGTGTGAAGGCGACGGCATGAAGCGCATCGAGATGAACTTCCTACCCGATGTCTACGTGCTGTGTGATGTGTGTCGCGGCGCGCGTTACAACCGCGAAACAATGTCCGTGAAGTACAAAGGGAAATCGATCGCGGATCTGCTCGACACAACGGTTGAAGAAGCGTTGCCGCTGCTGGAGAACATTCCGCAGATCAATCAGAAGTTGCAGACCTTGCTCGACGTCGGCTTGGGCTACATCAAGTTGGGCCAGTCGGCGACGACACTTTCCGGTGGCGAAGCACAACGCATCAAGCTCGCCAAGGAGCTATCAAAACGCGCGACCGGCCGGACGATCTACATTCTTGACGAACCGACAACAGGTCTGCATTTCGCTGACGTTCATAAACTGTTGGACGTCCTGCAGCGCCTGGTCTCGCTCGGCAACACAGTGCTCGTCATCGAACACAACCTCGATGTCATCAAGAGCGCCGACTACATCATCGATCTCGGCCCTGAAGGTGGCGAACACGGCGGCCGCGTCGTCGCAGCCGGAACGCCTGAAGAAGTCGCCCGCTCGCGCCGTTCCCATACAGGCCACGTCCTCCGCCCGCTTTTAAACGGCCGCCTGGCCACGAATGGAAAGAAGAACGGAAATGGTCAACACCCGGTTGAGTAGGTATAGAATGGCTCTCGAGGAGAGACGATAGATTGCCATCCAATTACGACGACCTTAAACCGCTTGAGCTGGAAAAAGTAAAGACGTATCCCCTTGCCTCCCGCAGCAGCAAAGTAAAACTATCTGATTTCGCACAGCCGGTTTCCGATGAAGCGTCGCTGAGTGACTTTCTCGCCAATCTACCCGACGTGCTCGCGGTCGAATCGCTGAGACAGATCACGAATCGTATGCAGCGTGCGAGAGAGTTGGGGAAGCCGATCATCTGGGGAATTGGCGGGCACGTAATTAAAACCGGATTGGCGCCGCTGATTATCGACCTGATGAAGCGCGGGTATGTTTCGGCGATCGCGGCGAATGGATCGGTGCTGGTCCATGATGCGGAGATCGCGATGAATGGTTCGACTTCCGAAGATGTCGATGCGACGCTCTCCGAAGGCGTGTTTGGAGGCGCGGAAGAGACCGGCAGACTGCTTAATGAAGCGACGCAGCAAGGAGCCAAAGATCAAATCGGTTTAGGTGAAGCTGTGGGACGTAGCCTGGTTGCGATGAAGCCAAAGCATCAGGACTACTCTCTACTCTGCGCGGCGTACGAGTCGAAGGTTCCGTTCACAATTCATCTAACAATCGGCGGCGACATCACGCACTTTCATCCCACAGCCGACGGCGCATCGCTGGGCGCAACCACACATACTGATTTTCGATTGCTCGCCGAACTGGTGCGGCGAATGGACGGCGGCGGTGTTTATCTAAACATTGGTTCAGCCGTGGTCCTGCCGGAAGTTTTTCTGAAATGCGTCACGCTGGTCCGTAACCTGGGCCATCCGTTTTCCAACATCACGACCGCAAACTTCGACTTCATTCAATCCTATCGACCACTAACGAACGTCGTGCGCCGGCCCACAGAAAAAGGCGCAGGCGAAGGCTTTTCGATCACAGGCCATCACGAACTCACCATCCCCCTACTCGCCGCGATGCTGATCGCGAAGGCAAAAACCCAAAACTCCACTTGACCCAATAGTCGAACCTCCTTTATTCTTCTGCCTTCTGAAATTGAAATCCGTTTTCAATTTCAGACAATTCTTGGAGGAGCCGGACAATGCAAGCAAAACCGAAGAAGCGCGCCACAAGAGCGCGCCGGCGTGGTCCCAGGTACTGGATCGTCGCCGTCGGCACTTTGGGCATGCTCGTCGCCTATTGCCCACCCAATAGTCATCAAATCGTTCTCGGTAAAGCCAGACTCGACGACAAAGAAACCACCGAACAGGTTCAAAGACAACTTACTCTCGATATTCCGTCCGGCACACTCGAATCCGTCTTAATAGCATTCAAGCAAATCTCAGGTATCGAAGTCGTCATCCCCGATAACGCCATGCGGCCCATCTCTTCCCCGGGCGTCAAAGGCCGCTTCACAATCGATCAGGCACTGCGCGAGATCCTGCGCGGTACCGGCATCAGTTATCGCTTTACCGATCGCCGCACCGTGACTCTCGAAATTCACGCCGAAGCCGAACAGGTCGAAGTCAGAGACGACGCGAGACTCATTCTCTCTTCGCCAAAGTACACGCAGCCACTCGTCGACACGCCGCAAACAATTACCGTCATCTCGAAAGAAGTGATCGAAGAACAAGGCGCGACCACCTTGCGCGACGTGTTGAAAAACGTTCCCGGTCTAACAATCACCGCCGGTGAAGGCGGCAATCCCGCCGGCGACAATCTCACGCTCAGAGGCTTCAGCGCCCGCAACGATATCTTCGTCGACGGCGTTCGCGACATCAGCCCGCAAGCGCGAGATCCTTTCAACCTCGAACAGGTAGACGTCGTGAAAGGACCAGGTTCGGTCTACACGGGCCGCGGCTCAACCGGTGGTTCAATCAACCTGCTGAACAAAACACCCGGATTGAAACGCGCCTTCAGCGGCACACTCGATTTCGGCACCGACAGCACGCGACGCGCAACCGCCGATGTCAATCTACCGATCGGCGACAGCATCGGTTTTCGTTTGAACTTGTTGGGCCATCATTCCGGCGTCGCCGGCCGCAACGTGGTTGAGTTTGATCGCTGGGGTGTCGCGCCGTCGCTGACTTTCGGACTCGGCAAACCAACGCGCTTCACAGTCAGTTATTACAAACTCAAACAGGACAACATTTCTGATTACGGTATTCCGTGGGTTCCGGTTACCAACAACGCGCTAGTCGAGTTTCGCGATCGTCCCGCGCCGGTGCCGCGCAATACGTTCTACGGCCTGCGCGACCGCGACTTCGAAAAACTGAATTCCGATCTCGTCACACTGAAGTTCGAACACGACTTCAACGACGCGCTTTCAATCAGGAATCAACTTCGTTTCGCCAACTCATCGCGCGATTCGATCGCTACTCCGCCGCGTTTCGCCAACAACAACTCCACCGCCATCAATCGCGAAATGCGTTCGTGGCAAACAGAAGACAAGATTTGGGACAACCAAACGGATCTCGTTGCGCGCTTCAACACCGGCGGCGTCGAGCACGCGCTCGTCAGCGGCGCTGATTTCACGCGCGAGGGCAACGTTCGCCACACGCGCACTGCGCCAGTCATGTTGACGACGTTGTTCAATCCCAATCCGGATGACGTTTACACCGGCACGATCACTGAGAGCCCGATCGTTGGCGACGTGACCGCAAACTCGCAAGCCGTTTATCTCTTCGACACTGCAAAACTCGGCAGCAAATGGGAACTAAACGGCGGACTGCGCTGGGATCGATTCGACGCAGATGGAATAACCACCACAGGCGCACCCGTGTCACGTGTCGATCGCATGTTGAGCGGCCGCGCAGGCGTCGTCTTCGAACCGCGGCCGGAGGGTTCTATCTACGCATCCTACGGCACCTCGCTAAATCCGTCGCTTGAAGGTTTGTCTTACAACACCGCAAACACAGTCATCGATCCGGAAAAGACCTACACCGTCGAAGCCGGCAGCAAGTGGGACTTCTTCGGCGGCCGCATGTTGCTGAGCGGCGCCGTGTTTCGCGTCGAGAAAGAGAACGCGCGAACTCCCGGCGTGTTACCCGGCGATCCACCTCAAGTGCTGGAAGGCAGACAACGTGTTGACGGCGTCGAGCTGAGTGTCGAGGGAAACATCACGAGAGCATGGCAAGTGCTCGCCGGTTACACATTTCTCGACAGCACCACAGTCGACTCAAACGTTCCGGCTGAGATCGGCAAAGAACTCGTCAACACGCCGCCGAATTCTTTCAACGTATGGACCACGTATCGATTGCCTTCGGGCATGCACTTCGGCGGCGGCGCGCGTTTTGTCGATCGACGTTTCGGCAACACCATCAACACGCGCGTCGTCGATGCGTACTGGACGTTTGACGCGATGGCTTCGTATCCGCTCACGGACCACATCGATCTGAAGCTGAATCTTTATAACCTGACTGATAAGTACTACTTCGATCGCATCGGCGGCGGCCACATCGTGCCTGGACCAGGACGCGCCGCGATGGTGAGCACGAGTTTCCGTTTCTGATCCGATGTTGTTGCAGATTCCAGACGTGTTAACGGCCGAGCAGGTCGCGAGTTGTCGCGAAATGCTCGAGGCCGCTGATTGGGTGGACGGTCGCGTAACCGCGGGACACCAATCCGGACGCGCGAAAAACAACCTGCAACTTCCCGAGGATCACGAGTACGCGAGAAGACTCGGCGACACGATCATCGCCGCGCTCGAACGCAACTCCTTGTTCATGGCGGCAGCGTTACCGCTGAAAGTGTTTCCACCGCTTTTCAATCGTTATCAGGACGGGCAGTCGTTTGGAAACCACGTCGACAATGCGATTCGACAGGTGCCGGGAACACCGCACCGCGTGCGAACCGATCTCGCCGCGACGCTTTTTTTCACTAATCCCGATGAGTATGACGGCGGCGAACTGGTGGTTGAAGACACTTACGGTCTGCACTCCGTAAAACTTCCGGCGGGGCACATGGTCCTTTATCCGGCGAGCAGCGTGCATCACGTTCGGCCGGTCACGCGCGGCGCACGGCTCGCATCATTCTTCTGGATTCAGAGCATGGTGCGCGACGACGGCGAACGCACGCTGTTGTTTGATCTCGACGTGGCGATCCAGCGACTCGCCGGCGAAGTGCCCGATCACACTTCCGTCGTCGAACTTACTTCCCTTTATCACAATCTGTTA
>DASUPR010000189.1:0-6412 GCA_036281015.1 Pyrinomonadaceae bacterium | reverse complement strand
TTAATCCACGCAAACGGAGCTTGCCATGAACGTCGTTGTGTTGCGTGAGACACAACCCGGCGAGGCACGCACGGCGCTCATGCCGGAATCCGTCAAGAAATTGATCGATCTGAAATGCTCCGTGCTCGTCGAAAGCAACGCAGGTCTCGCAGCCGCGCGCACCGATGACGATTATCGCCAAGCGGGAGCCGAGATCTCGGCAGATCGCGATGCGCTGCTGGCAAACGCCGACGTGCTCGCCGTCGTGAACCGGCCGTCAGCCGAAGACTTCGCTCGACTAAAAAACGGCGCCGTGGTGATCGGGTTCCTGCGTCCACTCGACGAACCGGCCGCACTCGTTCCCGCTGTCGATCGCGGCATCACGACCTTCTCCGTCGAACTCATTCCGCGAATCACGCGCGCGCAGGCGATGGATGCGCTTTCGTCAATGGCCACTGTCGCCGGTTACAAAGCAGTGCTGATCGGCGCGGCGCACATCCCGCGAATGTTTCCATTATTGATGACCGCCGCAGGTACCGTCCCGCCCGCACGCGTACTCGTGCTCGGCGCAGGCGTTGCCGGCTTGCAGGCGATCGCCACCGCGCGCCGACTCGGCGCGGTCGTCGAAGGTTACGACGTACGCGCGGCCGCAGGCGAACAGGTGAAATCGCTCGGCGCTACTTTTCTCGAAGTCGATCTCGGCGGCATCAAGACCGAAGACGCAGGCGGGTATGCAGTCGAACTCTCCGACGAAGCAATGAACCGCGGACGCGCGTTGATTGCCGAACACGCGAGAACTGCCGACGTCGTAATCACAACCGCACAAGTGCCCGGCCGACGCGCGCCACTCCTGATCACGGAAGAAGCAGTGAACGGCATGAAGCGCGGCTCGATCGTCATCGATCTCGCCGGCTCAACCGGCGGTAACTGCGCGCTCAGCCAGGCCGACGTGACGGTCGAACGCGACGGCGTCACGATTGTCGCGCCCACCAACTTGCCCGCGACTGTTCCCGTTCACGCGAGTCAACTCTATTCACGCAACATCATTTCGTTCCTTTCACTGCTGATCAAAAACGGCGAACTCCAGATCGACATGAACGACGACGTCGTTGGTCCATCGTGTGTGACGCACCAGGGGCAGGTTGTGAACCAGCGGGTAGCAGCGAGTCTTTCAGCTACTGCGAACAAGTAAACAATGAGCGCGAGCAACTTCACACCACAGCCGTCTCGAACGAACAGTTTCAGAGTGTTCCGCGGAATCCTCGTGGGCTCACTAACGGCTATTGCATTCGGACTCGGAGGTTTCGGACTCGTTCACGACTTTGACGGATCGATGGGCTGGGTCCTGTTTTTCCTTTTGCCTTTTGTCACTGGACTCGCAACGGCCGTCGTGACTGAAGGAAAAGAAGTGCTCTTCGCGTCGCTCTGGATTGGCGCCATCGCGTGCACCGCCGCGCTCATAATCACTCGCATGGAGGGTTGGGTCTGCGTATTAATGTCGACCCCACTCGTCGCGTTCTCTCTCGGCACGGGAGCGCTCATTGGGATGCTGGTGCGGCAATTCCTTTTAAATATCGGAGCCAAACACCTGGTGCTGCTCCCCACGATCGGTGTGCTTCCCTTCTTTCTCGTCGCCGCTAATAAGATCGAAGAACCGTCGCGAAGAACACCGCGCGCCGAAACGATCACGAACACGCTCATCACCGACGCGCCGCGCGAACTGGTATGGAATCAACTCAAGACGTTCGATCGAATCGAAGGCACTAAAGGTCTCTTGATGCGGATCGGACTACCGGTACCGGTTAGTTGCACGATGTCGGGCGAAGGCGTTGGCGCAACTCGTACTTGCTACTTCGAAGAAGGTCACATCGCGGAACGCGTCACGGAATGGAACCCGCCAAACTCGATGAAACTCGAGATCACGGAGTTCGACGTTCCGGGCCGTCCGTGGCTGTCGTTCCAGGACGCGAGCTACGAGCTCACAACCGAAAACGGCCGCACTGTTCTTACAAGAAAGACGACGATCGTTTCGCGTCTCTCACCGGCGTGGTACTGGAGACCGATGGAAAAGATCGGCGTCGAGACCGAGCACGAGTATCTGTTTGAAGAAATAAAGAAAAAGATCGAAAGAGCGAAATAGTATGACAGCAGACACACTGATCTCCGCGCTTTATGTTTTTGCGCTCGCTGCGTTTCTTGGTTATCAGGTGATCTCGCGCGTGCCGCCGTTGCTGCACACGCCGCTGATGTCTGCCACAAACGCAATCTCAGGCATCTCGCTCGTCGGTTCGATCGTCACCGCGGGAGCAAATTACAACCGGGTCAGCACCATACTCGGAACGATTGCTGTCGCCTGTGCGACGACCAACGTCGTCGGCGGATTCGTGATCACCGATCGCATGTTGAAGATGTTCAAGCGCAAAGACGTCGCGAAAAAAGACTAGTGGAAAAAATCTTCATCGAACTCAGCTACCTGCTCGCTTCGATCCTGTTCATTCTCGGATTGAAAGGGTTGAGTCATCCCGAAACGGCCAAACGCGGTATGCACCTCGCCGAGTTTGGCATGTTGATGGCCATCATCGGCACGCTGCTTCATCACCACATCGTCTCCTACACGTGGATCATCGTCGGGCTTTCGATAGGTTCACTTGTCGGCCTCGCCATGGGCCTTTGGGTGCCGATGACTGCGATGCCACAACGCACCGCGCTGTCGCACGCGTTTGGCGCTTTCGCTGCCGCGCTGGTCGGGATCTCCGAGTACTTCAGACACGGTGGACATCTCGGAAAGATTGAGATGAGCGCGCTGGGTTTTGAAGTGATGTTTGGTTCGCTGACAACCACCGGCAGCTTGCTCGCTTTCGCAAAGCTCCAGGGTCTCGTGCGCGGCACGCCGATGACTTACAAAGGTCAGAACGTCTTCAACATGACGTTGCTCGCGGCAACCGTTGGCATCTTTATCTACCTGATCTTCGTGCCCGGCTCGATGCCGTTGTTCTTTGCGATGGCCGGACTGGCGTTTGTTTTCGGATTGCTGCTGGTGATGCCGATCGGTTCGGCTGACATGCCCGTGGTGATGTCGTTGCTGAACTCTTACGCCGGACTCGCTTCCGCAGCAACCGGGTTTGTTTTGGATAACAACGTCCTGATCATCGCCGGCACGCTTGATGGTTTCTCGGGTTTCATACTCTCGATTCTGATGTGCCGCGCGATGAACCGTTCGATCACGAACGTTCTGTTTGGCGCATTCGGCAGCGCAGCAACAGCCGAAGCGGGCGCGGATCACCAGGGCTCGATGCGCGAAGTCGGACTCGAAGACATCGCCACGCAACTCGCGTATGCAAACAAAGTCGTGTTCGTGCCGGGTTATGGATTAGCAACCGCGCAAGCACAACACGCGGTGCGCGAACTTGCCGACGTGCTCGAAAAACGCGGCGTCACAGTCAAATACGGCATTCATCCGGTCGCGGGCCGCATGCCCGGACACATGAACGTGTTGCTGGCCGAAGCGAACGTTCCGTATTCAGCGTTGTATGAGTTGGAACAGATCAACCCCGAGTTTCCAACCACTGACGTAGCCGTCGTGATCGGCGCAAACGACGTGGTAAATCCCGACGCGCGCGATAACCCGACGAGCCCGATCGCGGGTATGCCCATTCTTGAAGTCGACAGGTCAAAATCCGTAGTCGTGTTGAAGCGTGGCCAGGGCAAAGGCTTTTCCGGTCTCGAGAACCCTTTGTTTTTTAAGTCGGTCACAGGCATGCTGTACGGCGATGCGAAGGACACCCTGACCCGTTTAGTGCAAGCAGTGCAACACGCGTAACCCGCGGCTGGTTTGGCGCATCAAAGCAGTTCCCCAACGATCTCGTAAATACAATCAGTCTTTCTGGAGAATAAATGCGAAGATTCTTAACTGCGCTCGTGCTGGCGAGCGTGCTCGTCACCACCTTTCCCGCAACTTACGCTCAGCGCGCCGCGGACAAGCCGAAGTCGAAGAAAGCCGCAGGTTCCGTCACTGCGCAACGTGGCGTAGACACGATCGCCGCGGCGCAAATGAGAGACTATTTGACGTTCATCGCCTCCGACGAAATGGAGGGTCGCGACACGCCTTCGCGTGGGCTCGACACCACTGCGAAGTTTTTGGCGTTGAACCTCGCGCGTTGGGGCTTCAAACCCGCCGGCGATAACGGCACGTACTTTCAAAAGATCGAGTTGCGGCGCGATCGCGCAGACCAGGGCCAAACGAAAGTTGACTACAACAACCGCGCGTTAACGACCGGCATTGATTTTCTTCCTGCCGGGGGTTCGGGCAACGTGAGTGGTTCGCTGGTGTTTGCGGGCAACGGTTGGTTCATCAAGTCGAAAGAGATCGACGCTTACAAGGGCATCGATCCAACGGGAAAGATCGCGGTCATCTCCGGCACGCCGAACATGTCGCCGCGCGGCATCTCGCGCGGAGAGATGGGCAAGGCCGGCGAAGACTACATGAACCCCAGCGACTATGCGCGCAAGAAGGGCGTCATTGGTCTGATCTACATTCCTGATTTTCAGTATCTCGCTAACTGGCAACGCACGCGGCTGCGGATCGAACGCGGTTCGACTGTCGTCGCAAAGTTTCAACCTGCGGCGAGTGCGCCGCTGCCGTCGATCGTGATCTCACCGGAGGTCGCGAACGCGTTGTTTGCCGGCGAGAAACAATCAGCGACGAGTATTTTTAACGCGTCGTACGGGACCACTGCGTCGGCGCCGTTTGTGATGAGCGGCCAGAAGAAGATCACGATGAGTTTGGCGAATAATACTGAGTCGGTACCGACGCAGAATGTTGTAGCGGTTTGGGAAGGCAGCGATCCGGTGTTGAAGTCGGAATACGTTGCACTCGGCGCGCATTACGATCACGTTGGGTACGGTTGCATTCCCGCGGGGAATGACACGCTTTGTAACGGCGCGGATGATGATGGATCGGGAACGACGGCGCTGCTGGCGATGGCTGAGGCGTTGTCGAAATCCCCGGCGCGTCCGAAGCGTTCGGTGTTGTTCGTCTGGCATTGCGGTGAGGAGAAGGGTTTGTGGGGTTCGCGCTATTTCACAGAGTATCCGACAGTGCCGCTCGATAAGATCGTCGCGCAGATCAATCTTGATATGGTTGGACGCAGTAAGAAGGAAGGCGACACGAATGCACGCAACGCTGAGCTGACCGGGCCGGACACGATCTATCTCATCGGTTCCACGATGATGAGCACTGAGCTCGGCGAGTTGGTCAACACGGTAAACAAGTCGTATCTGAATCTGACGTTTGATACGAAGTATGACGATCCGCGAGACCCGAACCGCTTTTTCTTCCGCAGCGATCATTACAACTACGCGCGCAAGGGTATTCCGATCATCTTCTTCTTCGACGGTGTGCACGAGGACTATCATCGTCCCGGCGACACGGCGGACAAGATCGATTATCAGAAGATGGAAAAGGTCACGCGCACGATCTACATGACGGCGTGGGAAATCGCGAACCGTCCGGAGAGATTGAAAGTCGACAAACCGTTGCCGTCGCAATTGGGCGGCACGGAGTAATTTCAATTATTGGTGTCGCTGCGTTCGGCGAGGAGGCGACGGTAGGCTTCGGCGCGTGAGAGTTGTAACTCACGCGCCGCTTTCTTTAGGGCTGCGCGATGGTCCAGGCCCGCGGCTTCGAACTGTTCCACGAGCGCGGCGACGCTCGTGGTGCGGGAATTTTCAGTCGCTGGTTGGTCCAACACCGTCCGATCGATCAACAAAACGATCTCGCCACGCGGCTCAACCGTCGAATAGTACTCAGCAAGCTCACTCAAACGCCCGCGCCGGATCTCTTCGTGCAACTTCGTCAACTCGCGCGCGACAACAGCTTCGCGTTCGCCAAGAACTTCGTACGCATCCCTGAGACTCGCCGCAAGCCGATGCGGCGCTTCGTAAAAGATCAACGTACCCGGCACATCTCGCAACTCGCCGTACCGCGCACGCCGCGCGCCCGTGCGCGACGGCAAAAACCCGCCAAAGAAAAACTCGTCCGTCGGCAAACCCGCGGCCACAAGCGCCGAGACCAGCGCACTTGGCCCAGGCAGCGGCACAATCCTAACGTCGTTCTCGATCGCCGTGCGCACCAATCTAAACCCGGGATCGCTGATCGCCGGCGTGCCCGCGTCGGAAACAACGGCGACGTCGCTTCCCTGCTTCAGCAACTCGATCAGCTCCGCGGCGCGTTGCTGTTCGTTGTGTTCGTGATAGCTGACGGTCTTCGTGTATAGGCCATAATGCTGTAGCAGCTTGCGCGTGTGCCGCGTGTCTTCACACGCGATCAGATCGACGTCTCGCAAAACCTACAAAGCGCGATGCGTTATGTCCGCGAGGTTTCCGATCGGTGTCGCAACGAGATAAAGGGTGCCGGCCATGTGCTTCACAAAAA
>DASUPR010000188.1:0-4207 GCA_036281015.1 Pyrinomonadaceae bacterium | reverse complement strand
GTTGGAGGTTGAATTTGAGTGGCGTGAGACGGCAAAAGCGGATCAGGTTGAGACTTCGGAAAGTAAGGCAACTGGGCAACACCACGATGCCGACTCGCCGGAACTTTGGCTGCAAACGAAGTTAGCTGGGCTGTTGCGTGTTCCTGTAGCGGAGATCGATGTGAACCAGCCGGTCACGCGTTATGGGCTCGACTCGCTGATGGTGGTTGAGCTGTCGCACAGCATTGAAGAGAAGTTTGGTGTTGCGATCCCGCTGGCGACGTTGTTTGAGAGCGCCAGTATTGTTGAGCTATGCGAGCGCACGCGTGAGGCTTTTGTAAAAGGGATTGTTTCGCCTGATACAGACCTTGGGAACGGGGATCGACCCGCAAGCGGAGAGCCCCTTTCCAGCAGTCAGCAGTCGCTGTGGTTTTTGCATCAACTCGCGCCTGAGGATCCGAGTTACAACCTTGCGTTTGCGGCGCGCGTTCGCGGCAGTTTGGATGTGGATGGGTTGCGCGGTGCGTTTCAGGCGCTGGTCGATCGGCATGCGTCGCTGCGTACTACGTTTGCAGAAGAAAACGGTGGGCCGGTGCAACGTGTGCTCGAACATGCCACGGTTCACTTTGAACAACATGACGCGTCGCAATGGGACCAGGGGGTGTTGGATGAACGGCTGGGTGCGGAAGCGCAACGCCCGTTCGATCTCGAACACGGCCCGCTGCTCAAGGTCCATCTTTTCAGACGCGCTGACGGCGAAAACGTGCTGCTGCTGACTGCGCACCACATCATCGTCGACCTGTGGTCGCTGACGGTGTTGATGCACGAACTAAGCGAGCTATACAAGTCGCAGCGATCAGGAACGCCAGCCGATTTGCCGCCACTCACGCGCCAATACGTCGATTACGTCCACTGGCAAAACGATCTGTTGCAGAGCGAACAAGGCCTACGACATCGCCGCTACTGGCAGGAACAGTTGGCAGATCCATTGCCGGGGCTTGCGCTGCCGACCGATCGTCCGCGTCCGCCGGTGCAAACTTATCGCGGCGCTGCGCACACGTTCCGTCTCAATCCTGAATTGACGCGGCGGCTCAAGGCGTTGGGCAAGGATCAGAACGCGACGCTCTACATGACGCTGTTGGCCGCGTTTCAAGTCTTGCTCTATCGCTACACGGGCCAGCAGGAGATCCTCGTGGGCTCGCCGACTTCGGGACGTAATCGTGGTTGGCTCGCGGGCCTCGTGGGTTATCTCGTCAATCCGGTTGCCCTGCGCGCGCAACTTTCGCCTGAGCAGTCGTTCGCTGAATTCTTAAGTGATGTGCGTCGCACAGTTTTGGCGGCGTTCGAACACCAGGATTATCCGTTCACCTTGCAAGTCCAGGACGTGCAGCCCGAGCGTGATGCGAGTCGTTCGCCAGTGTTTCAGGTGATGTTCGCATTGCAGAAGTCACACTTGCGCAACGATCAGAGTGTCGCTGCGTTTGCCGTTGGCGATCCCGGCGCACAGATTCCACTTGGCGACGTCGTGCTTGAGTCGCTCGCGTTGCCGCAACGCAGCTCCAGATTCGATATCACATTGTTGATGGCGGAGACTGACGAGCACCTCGGCGCGAGTCTCGAATACAACACCGATCTCTTCGACGAAACGACGATCGAGCGATTGTCGCAGCAGTTTGAGCAACTGCTCGACAGCATCGTCACGGAGCCGCACACAGCGGTGTCGCGGCTCCCGATTCTCAGCCGTGAAGTACAAGAGGTTCTCGCAGCATGGAACAACACGCAGCGTGAGTATCCGCGCGGCGATTTAATGCACGGGCTTTTCGAAGCTCAGGCAGAGCGGACACCGTCGGCCATCGCCGTGGTCGCGGGTTCCGAGCGCCTCACGTATCTCGAGCTAAACGAACGAGCGAACCGCCTGGCCCATCATCTCAGAGCGCTCGGCGTTTCCGCGGAAGATCGCGTCGGAATTCTCCTGGACCGCTCGCTGGACCTGTTGACCTCGTTGCTGGCGGTACTCAAAGCAGGCGGCTGTTACGTCCCACTCGATCCCGCTTACCCGCAAGAACGCGTTGAGTTCATGATGGCGGATGCCGGTTCGAAAGTCCTTCTAACTGCCGAAGCACTGAAAGACCCGCGAATCGCCGACCAACCGTCAACCAATCCGTGTTTATCTGTGGCCGACAACCAGCTCGGTTACCTGATCTACACCTCAGGCTCGACAGGCCGGCCGAAAGGCGTCGCGATCGAACACAGCAGCGCGACGGCCTTCATCCACTGGGCCAACGACGCCTTCAGCCACGAAGATCTCCGCAGCGTCCTCTTCTCGACGTCGATCTGTTTCGACCTTTCGATTTTTGAAATGTTCGTCACACTGAGTCGCGGCGGGCAGCTCGTCCTTGCTGACAACGCCCTGCACTTAGCGGAGCTGCCCGCCGCGCGCGCGGTGACGCTCATCAACACTGTGCCTTCCGCGATGACAGAGTTGTTGCGAATGCGCGCGGTGCCCGACTCGGTTCGCGTCGTGAACCTGGCCGGCGAACCACTGACCGACGAGCTCGTCGCCGATATCTACGCAAACACGAACGCCGAACGCGTTTACAACCTGTATGGTCCAAGCGAGTACACGACTTACTCGACCTACACGCTGTGTAAAGACGGCGAACACGTCACGATTGGGCGTCCCGTTGCGAACACGCGCGTTCACGTTCTCGACGAACAGTTACAACCCGTCCCGGTTGGCGTAATCGGGGATCTATACATCAACGGCGCCGGACTCGCACGTGGTTACTGGCAACGTCCCGAGATGACGGCGGAGAAATTCATTCCCGACAGTCTCAGCGGCGAAGCGGGCGCACGGCTTTATCGCACCGGCGACAAAGCGCGCTATCTCGCGAGCGGCAATCTTGAATTTCTGGGCCGCGCGGATCATCAGGTGAAACTGCGTGGGTATCGCATCGAGTTGGGCGAGATCGAGAGCGTTCTGCGCCGGCACGAACAGGTACAGGAAGCGATCGTCGTCGCGCGTGATCAGGAAGGCGAAGAGAAACGGCTTGTTGCGTATGTGGTCGCGGAAGCGTCCGCACGGGTGAGTGAACTCCGTGCATGGTTGAGAGAGCGGCTGCCGGAGTTCATGACACCCGCCGCGTTCGTGATGATGGACGCGCTGCCGTTGACGCCAAACGGCAAGGTCGATCGCAAAGCATTGCCCGCGCCGGACTTCAGCGTCGCGGAGGAATCGCTGACGGCTCCACGCACGCAAATCGAAGAAGTCCTGCTCGGCATCTGGGCCAACGTGCTGGGGCTTAAAGATCTCGGCGTTCACGACAATTTCTTCGAGCTCGGTGGTCACTCGCTCATGGCGACGCGATTGATCTCGCAGGTGCGCAACGAGCTTCACGTCGAAGTGCCGGTCAGCAAAGTATTCGAATCGCCGACCGTCGCGCGTCTGGCCGAACACGTCGAACAGGCGCTGCGAGACGCGCCCGCGGTCGTTTACACGCCGATTGAAACCACGCCACACGAAGAGCCGCTGCCGCTTTCGTTTGCGCAGCAGCGACTCTGGTTCCTGGACCAGATGGAACCGGGTAATCCGTTCTACAACATCTCGGCCGTGGTGCGAATGAGTGGGCCGTTGAACGTGCAGGCGTTGGAGCAGAGTTTCCGTGAGATCGTGAACCGGCATGAAGTTCTGCGCACGCGGTTTGACGTGATAGATGGTCAACCCGTGCAGATCGTTACTCCGGCGCTTTCGTGGGCCATGCCGGTCGTCGATCTTCGCGAAACTGATGATCGCGAACAGGAAGTCGCGAGACGCGCGGCTGAAGACGCGCAAACGCCATTCGATCTCGCGACCGGTGGGTTGCTGCGAACAACGCTTTTGCAGTTGAGCGACGAAGAGCACGCGCTTTTGATCACGATGCATCACATCGTCAGCGACGCGTGGTCCGTCGGCATCTTCATTCGCGAACTCAGCTCGCTCTACGCCTCGTTTGCAGACGAACAAGAACCGCAAATGCCTGCTTTGCCGGTTCAGTATGCCGACTTCGCGCGCTGGCAGCAGATCTGGTTCCAGGGCGACGTGCTCGCGACGCAGATGGCTTACTGGCAACAGCATCTCGCAGGCGCGTCCGCATTGATCAATTTCCCGACCGATCGTCCACGTCCGGCGGTGCAGAAGTTTCAGGGCGAGAGTCAGACGCTCGTCCTGAACGGAGCTTTAGCTGAATCG